>JAESSZ010000328.1 GCA_016763875.1 Nannocystaceae bacterium | reverse complement strand
TCGGGCGCGCCGGTCAGCGACTGACCCAGTGGAACGAGCAACTCGGCTTGTCACGGGGCGACGTCTACATCGCCAACGTGCTCAAGTGTCGGCCGCCCGGCAACCGCGACCCTCGGCCAGAAGAAACGCAGAAGTGCTCGCCGTTTCTTCAGGCGCAGATCAGGGCGATCATGCCTGCGGTGATCGTCGCGCTCGGGCGCCACGCCGGACAGTTGCTGTCGCGACGCGACGACATGACCTTGCGATCGATGCGCGGCAGCAAGCTCGCCTACGATGCCGGTAAAGGAACGGACGGTCAGCCTCTTCGCATTCCGTTGCTCGTGACCTACCACCCATCATGGGTGTTGCGCCAAGAAGGGGGGGACCGTGGCCCCGATCCCGATGCCATTGTGTTGGGCGACCTCAACAATGCGATGACGATCGCGTATCCGGATCGCAAGTCGTAGTCGCCGGTACGTATCGATCGCCAACGTCGGGTCGTCCTTGCGTGTGCCCGCGTGTTTTGTCGAGATGACGCGGCCGTTCGTCGCGGGAACGTCAAGCGCGCGTGCGAAAAACAAGGCGAGTCGTCTCGCTCGTGACGACAACGAGCGATCTCTATTTCCGGCCCGAAATCTGTTGACGGCCCGACGCCGCATCCGTAGGTTGGCCTCTCCTCGTGTGCGTCGTTGCTCATGACGAAAGCTGAACTCATCGAGAGAATCGCGCGGGCCCGGGACTTGCCGCCGGACCTCACGAAGAAGGACATCGCGCTGATCCTCGGCATTGCGTTCGAGGAACTGGCGACCTACTTCGCGCGGACCAAGGTCACGCGCGTAAGCAGCCCGCGGTTCACCTTTCCGCACTTCGGAACCTTCACGAAGAAGCGTCGAAGCGCCCGCCGCGGTGTCCATCCGCGCACGTTGGAGCCGATTGAGATCGAGGCGTTCGATACGGTCGACTTCAAAGCGAGCAAAGAGTTGCGCGAGTCGATGAACGCCGGCGACTCGGGTCAATCCAAGTCCTCGCGCCGCGCCAAGACGTCGAGCAGTGCATCCAAGCGAGGCACGCGTACGGCGACGGCAAAGGCGCGCAAAACGAGACGTGCCGCCGCCGCCGCGGTGGCCCGCACCAGCGTCAATGGCGGTCGCCGCCGGCTCACGCCGCGCGACGAAGACGCCGAGTTGGACGCCATGATCGACGACGAGGAGTTGTTCGCTCGGGGTCCGCAAACGGTTCGTCCAGGTGACAAACCGAGTGACAAATCTTCCGCGATGCCCAACGGCCGTACGGCACAGGCCGCCGCCGCGCTCCCCGCGGCGCGGATGCAGCGCGTCGAGACCGCGGAAGACATCGACACGCCGCCACTCAGGCGTTCCCGCACATCGTCCCGCTAGCTGCGGTGGTGGAGTGGCCGCCGGAGTCATGAGAAGAGTGCGGGGGTGAGCGCAAACTCCGATGGTTGGCGGCAGCGTTTGTTTGGGGCGCTGGCCGACATCGGTCTGCGCCGTCCGCGGGGCGTACTCGCCGTCGTCGTGCTTCTCATGGCCGTGGCCGGCGGGCTGGTCGCGAACCTCGGCATCACGAGTTCTCGGACCGGTCTCGTTGGTGAAAACGATCCGAGTTGGCGGCGCTTGCGGGAGTTCTATGAGGAGTTCGGTCGACCGAACCCTGGTGTGTTTGTCGTCCGCGGAGGCTCGCCCGACGACCGTCGCAAAGTCGTTGATGCGCTTCAAGCCGAGTTGGAAGCCGATGAGTTGTTCAACGGGCGTGTGCTCGGCCGGGTTACCGCACCGATCGTGGCACCACTGGCATTGCTGCAGCGGCCGCAGGCGCTGACCGAAATGCGGGGGGCAATGCCGCCCGACGTCGAGTTGGCCAAACTCATCGAAGGTGGACTGCCCGCTTGGCTGTCGACCGTCGAGAACCAGATCTACGGTGGGCTGGACGGGGCGGAGAATCCTAGCGCGGGAGCGGGGGCGCCTACGGCGGAAGAGGCCGACGCAGGGTTGATGCGCCTGGCCGGCTTGGCGACGGCGCTGGACGACGTCCTCGCTGGCCGTGACCCACTGCAGCAGTTCATGGGGGAGGGCGGTGCTCGCCCTGGCCTCGATGGCAAGGGGTACACCGTGTCCGGCGACGGTGAGTTGCACTTGGTGTCCGTGTTCGCGGAGATGCCAACCGACGAGGCGAGTGAACTAGAGCCGATCGTCGCGCGCATGGAAGCGGCGCGCGATCGGGCGCTCGCCGACGCGCCGGCTGGCGTGGAGGCCATCTTCACAGGAACACCGAAGTTCATCGTCGAAGAACTTGAGATCATTCAGCAGAGCACGATCAACTCGTCGATCACCACGACGCTCGGCATCACACTGCTGTGCCTCATCCTGTTCCGCTCGGTGCGGCAAGCGATCATCGCACTCATACCGCTGGGGCCCGGCGTGTTGATCACCCTGGCCGCCGTGAGGGTGATGTTTTCCGACCTCAACCTCATCACCTCGAGTTTCGTGGCGGCGTTGCTCGGTCTCGGCATCGACTTTTCGGTCCACGCATTGGCGCGGTTTCACGAAGAGCGGCGGGCGGGCGGGGGCGCTGAAGCGGCCGCGCGGCGCGCGATGGTGCAGACCGGACCGGGCATTGCGACCGGTGCAGTGGTCACCGCCGCCGCGTTCCTCACCACGATGACCACCGTCTTCACCGCGTTCGGTGAACTGGGGCTCATCACTGCGATTGGACTGGTTGCCGTCGCCCTCGCGACGTTTACGCTGCTGCCCCCACTGCTGGCCTACGCGAGCGGCAAGGCTGCGCGCCCGTCGCCCGAGTTTCCTGGGCTCGGGATGCTGGCCCGCTTCCTCACGCGCATGCGGCGGCCCTTGCTTGCGGTGAGTGCGATGCTCGCGATTGCGGGCGGTGCGGGCCTATCCAGCATCGAATGGAACTCGCGATATTTCGACTTCTTGCCCGACGACACCGAGTCCGCTCGGGGTCTTGCGGCGCTTGAGTACGACGCGCTGGCCAGTCCCGTATTTGCCAACCTGACCGCCGACGACCTGGATGCCGCGCGCGCGATGGCGGCCGAACTTCGGGAGCTCGAGAGCGTGGCGGGCGTTCAGACCCCCAGCGACTTGATTCCAGCCTTGGACGCGGAGGCAATCGCGGCCCTGCGCGCGGGCTTTGCCGGTCTGCGAACACCCGACTTCGCCGCGCTGGCCGCACGTCAAACCACGCCCGCGCAACTTGCCACGGCGGCAACCGGCGTGGCCGATGCGTTGGATGAGGCGAGCGCAGCGCTGGCGAGTGCTGGGCGCAGCACCGAGTCGGCCGACGCCGCCGCGGGTGCATTCAAGGCTTTGGCCGGTCACGCAAAGACGCTCGATCCCGCGGCGGCGCAGCGTCTGGCCGCCCTCGAGGGGCAAGCGGCCGCGATCCTTGCTCCTGCCTGGACCACAGCGCAGCGCATCGCTCAGCGTGGGCACGCGACGGCCCACGATTTGCCGGCATTGTTCGCCACGCGGCTTGCTGCGCTGGAGGGCGATCGTGTCGCGCTGTACGTCGTGCCATCGGGACGGTTGTGGGAGCGCGACGTCGCACGCGCCTTCGCTAAGGATGTCTATGCGGTCGACCCGAACGCATCGGGGTTGGCGTTGGACCACGTCAGCCACGGCGATCTTGTCCTGTACGGATTTTTGCGTGCCGCGGCTGTGGCGGCCGGGATTATCTTTGTCCTGCTGGTACTGGATTACGGCGGTCCTAGAGATGCTCTGCTGGCGCTGGTCCCCACGGGGGTCGGATGGTTGTGGATGCTCGGCGTGATGGCTTTGTTACGGATGAAGTTCGACGTCGCCAACATCGTGTGCCTGCCGCTCGTCTTGGGGGTCGGTGTCGCGTTTGGTGTGCACTTCATGCACCGGGTTCGGGAAGACGAGGAGGCGTCGTTGGATACGGTTCTGCGCGGGACGGGCGGGGCCATTGCGATCGCGGCGTTGACGACGATGGTGGCGTTTGCGGGGCTTGCCAGCGGTCGCTACGGCGGCATGCAGTCCCTGGGGTGGACTATGGTCCTGGGCATCGCGACCAGTCTTTTGGCCACGGTGTGCGTGCTGCCGGCGATGTTGCTCACTTTGCGGCGACTCAAGTAGCGCCCGGGGCCAACCAAAGAAAACGCGCCGTGCCTTCAATCGAAGGGACGACGCGTTTGCGTGGGTGGTGAGCGCGGCTGCCGTGGCAACCGCCTCGCCTTAGTTCTTGATCGTGTTGTTACCGGCCTTGGGGTCGGCGGTCTTCTTGTTTGGGGTGTAGGTCCCCGACGTCTTGGGCTTAGCCGCGGCGCCGCCTGAGCGAGACGGGGTTTTGCTGCCGCCCGAACGCGCGGGAGTCTTGCTGCCGCCAGAGCGCCTGGGCGGAGCATCGTTCTTGATCCGACGCGCGCCATCGCTGTCGGGCTTGGTCCGCTTCGGCGCGGCCTCCTCGGAAGCTACCGGCTTGGATGCCTTCGCGCTTGCCCCGTCCTTGGACTTCGCCGTGCTCTTGCTGCTGCCCTTGCTCGTGCTTATTGGCTTGGACTTGGAGGTCGGCTTGGCGGAACTGGTGGATTTGCCCGAGCTCGAACCGTGGTTGTGGATCGTCTTTCCCGACGAACCCGGCTTGCTACTGGAGCCGGAGCCGACGTGGAAGCTGCAGCCGGTGAGGCCGAAGCCAAGGGCGGCAGCCAGGGTGATAGCGCGGGCAATGGGTCGGTCTGACATAAGCATCGGCAAGTGGTCCCTTGTTCCTTCGTCGAGCCTAGACGCGACCCGAGCGGAGGGTATTCATCCGTGGGTGGGATGGTCCTGTCAACGCGCATCTCGCAACAGGTCTCACTAGGCTTGTGTCGGTTGCGGGCGATACTGCGCGCAACATCAGTCAGGCCATCACCCTATGCCATCACTGGGGGGGCACGACGGTCAGAGCCCCTGCGGCTCAAAGAACCTCAGACCGGCCTGACCCACCCGGCCGTCCGGAGCGTCGGGTGCCTCCACCAGATCGTACTCGACCACTTCGGTGCGAAAACCGACCGGAAGCAATCGCGCGGCGGTCGC
>JAESSZ010000327.1 GCA_016763875.1 Nannocystaceae bacterium | reverse complement strand
TGGAATCTAGGCTCGACAGCCCAGTCTGACGGCTATCGGCCGGCCCTGCTGCTGCATGAGCCCACAGCCCCCAACACACTATGGGTCATCGCCACGGACGACAAATCACACCCAGGCGTTCATCGAGCCCGATACCAAACCCCAAAGACTTCTAACACCTAAACTAACGAGAACCCGTAAGCGAAGCTGGCGAAGAGAAGGCCCAGCGATCGGTCGCCGGACACCTTCTCTTCGCGCACAAGCAGCCCCGAATTTAGATCGGGCGGACGTTTTCTGCGCGCGGACCCTTGGGTCCTTCGCTCTCCGTGAATGAGACCTTTTGGCCCTCGCGGAGTTGTTCGTAGCTGGTTCCCTCGACGTTTGAGTGGTGGAAGAACATGTCCTTCCCGGTCCCCATATCGATGAATCCGAAGCCCTTGTCCGTGAGACGCTTGATCGTACCTTCTGACATTGTCTGGTCCTTGATGAGAGTTTCCGTGAGCCTCAGCCAACCCAAGTGGTTGAATATGAACCTCGGCGGAACTCCTGAAATACTGCGACCGCACGAGGTTGTCCACCATCAACGTCTCGGCCTGCCTCGCGGCAACGGCGTGTAGACCGCCCTTCCCCCGAATCCGCGCGATTGCGGCGTTCTCCGCGGCATATCGTGGCCGGGAGCGCTCGGGGGCGAGCACCGAGGTGCGAGGCCTACACGGCGGGCTCGGAGAGTGCGGATTTCTCGGATGGCACCGATTTGGGGGTCGGTTTGCTGAGTCGGCGCAGCTGGGCGAACACACGCGACAACATCGTGGGCCACGATCCCGTCAGGTAGCGGACCCCGTGACGTTCGCAGATCGAGCGAATCTCAGGGGCGACCTGGCGCAGTCGTCTGGGCGGCCACTTGGGGAACAGGTGGTGCTCGATCTGCTTGTCCAAGCCACCACACAGCACCGACACCGCGTGTGGCACTTCGAAGTTGTTGGCCGCTTCGACCTGCATCAAATACCAATGTGCGCGGCTCTTGGCCCGCGTGCCCTCGGGATACGACGCCGTGTCTTGGCCGACGTGGCCGGTGAAGATCGTCGCTGCCGAGTAGACGCTGCGCAGCACTTCGGACATCCAGTTGCCCAGCACCACCTTCCACGCCATGGGGCCAGCGAGCACGGGGAACAGCACGTACTCCTTGGCGTAGTACGGCACGGCCTTGCGCAGCCACCGACGGTGCGCCTTGCGGACGCTTTGGCGCGAGCGGTCAGGGAGCACCTCGTATCGGTCCTCGCTGCGCGTGTACAGGTCGAGTACCCCCGAGAAGTGGGCCGCCATGTTGAAGGTGAAGGACGGCCAGATGAGTAACGGATGCCAGCTCTGGTGGCGGTTCTCTGGTTGGTGCTCGACGTGCTCGTTGAGCCGAATCGTGCCGTAGCGGCAGTCTGGGTCCTTGCCGACGATGTTGGTGTACTGATGGTGTTTGACGTTGTGGCCTTGGTGCCACGCCTCCTCGTCGATCGGGCTGACCCACCAGTAGCCCTTGGACGCGTAGCGCTTGGCCCCCGGCAACTTGTCGTAGGCGCCGTGCAGCACAGCGTGGCCGATCTCCGAGGCATGCAGTTGCTTGTGCAGCGCCAAGGACACCACCCCTAGCCCGAAACTCACCGGTTCGAGACTGAAGTGGATGAGACCACGTCCCAGGATCTCAAGACCGCGGGACAGCGCCGCGACGCGCTTCACTGCGCGGACGTCGTCCTTGCCGATCTGCGCCTCGACGCGAGCCCGGACCGCGTCAATTTCGGCCCCAAATGCCCCCAGGTCGGCGGTGGCACGGATGTGTCGGTTCATGAATCGTTTGTATTACAAACGATGACAATGTCAACTGCGTCTTGCTCATGAACTCTGCGAAATCCGCCCGGTGTGCTGGATTTCGGCACGAGAATGTAATACAAGTGATTCACACCGATGAGCGTCGACCTTAGAAAAATGCGGAAAGAAGAGCGGGAGCGCAGCAAGCAGCACCGCAAAGACCGGCTGATCCAGACGCGTGTCGACCGGCGGCTTCAAGGCGTTCTGGTCGAGCAAGCGCGGCGACGGCGGATGTCGGTCTCTAACCTGGTTCGAGGCGTGTTGGAGGATGCGTTCGGGCTCGCTGACCCGGACGTCGGGCCGCTTGTCGACGGCAGTGATCGTGGCGCTTTAGCGACAGCGGTGGCCGACGACCTTGCCCACGTCTACGCCTGGAACGCGGTCGTTCTGGGCAAGAGCGCGACCTGCAGCCGGTGCCACGCCGCCATGACCAGGGGCGCGTCGGCATTGATCGGGTTGTCGGAAGACCCGGACGCTCAGCGTGCATGGCTGTGCAGCGAGTGCGGTGATGCGCTGTAACCAAGCAGGTTCAAATCAGATGGCGAGAGTTCGAAATGGAAGCTATTCGCATATTTTGAATATCACTTGACGGATAATACGTAAGCCACCATGGTGTTTTCGAGGTCGGAGGGGGGCGCGAGCCCCACTGCTCAAGTCCCGCGATTCTCGCCCGAAAGAACCACCGTCATGCGCATCGCCAAGCTCAGTCTCGCTCTCGTCGTCTTCTTGCTGCCAGCCTGTGACCTGCTGGAATTCGAGGGCGATCCTGCCAATGGCGCGTTCCCGGCGAGCTCGTTCACGCTGGACGAAGACGAGACGCGGTCCGATCTTGTCTCGGTCGAGTCGGCCTGTGAGGCGTACTGCGGGGTTGCGAGCAGTTGCGGTGACATTGACTCTGAGGCGTGTGTGGATGGCTGCGTTGAGCCCAAGTTGGCGACTAACACGGAGACGGCCACGTCCAGCACCGACTGCGCGACGCAGTACGCCTCGACTATGTCGTGCGCTCAGGACTCGGTTTGCGACGAGTTGGCCGCGTGTGACCAGGCGGTCGACGAGTACGTCAGTTGCACACTGACCGTAGCGCCGTAGCCCCGAAGGCTGACCGCTACGCTCGATGCCGAACGTCTTGCGGTCCCGCCAAGATCTGCGGCGCCGCAACGTTGCTTGTACGTACACAAGCGGCAGCAACAACCGCCAGTTAGGTAGCACTCCTCGCCATTTTTAGCGTGTGAGCCGGATACACTGGCGCGCAGGAGCTTCCGCAATGTCCTTCAGTCAAGCCCCCCCGCTTGGTGTCACGCTAAAAGTCTCGATCTTAGCCGCGCTCGTGCTTCCCCTGCCCCACGCAGGTGCGGCCCCCGGTGACCCCGCGTACCAGGCCGAACTGGCTGAACTGGCCGACGACATGCGCGTGGCCCCGGTTGGCGGGCTGATACCGCCCCGTGATCCGCAGGCGGGCGGGTCTCAGCACGTCATCTATCTCAACTACGACGGTGGCACGATCACCAGCGGCAACGGGAACTTCGAGAGTAACTCGCAGGCCAACGCGAGCTGGGTGTGCCAGTCGCAGTTCACGGCGTTCGGAGCCGGTCAGCTGCAAGACGCCAGTGTTCAGGCGACGCGCGCCGACTGGGAAGCCTACGGCGTGACCATCGTGACCTCGCGACCGGCGTCCGGCGACTACACGATGAACATGATCGGCAGCGCAAGTTGCGGTCCCAACAACAGCGGCGTCGCGCCCGTCGACTGCAACAACGACAATCCCAACGACGTCGTCTTCACGTTCAACAACAGCCAGGCGGCGTTTACAGCCGACGGTGTCGCGACGATCAACAGTCAGGAGATCGCACACTCCTTCGGGTTGATGCACGTGAACCAACCGCTGGACATCATGAATCCGTCGGGGAACGGATCCAACGTTAGCTTTCTGGACGAGTGCTTCTCCGTCAACGGCAACATCAACTGCGGGGAGCAGCATGCCGCTCAGTGTGGGCAGCAGAACCAGCAGAACTCCCACCAGGAACTGCTGGCGCTGTTCGGGCCATCGAGCCCAGACACAAGTGCGCCCTCGGTGTCCATCACCTCGCCAAGCGACGGCGAGCAGTTCACGGCCCCTGCCGCGTTCAATGTCACGGCGGAAGCAGCCGACGACCAGGCGCTGCAGGAGTTACGGATCCTCATCGATGGTGAGAACCAAAACATGCCCGACACTGACGCGCCCTGGTCCTGGCCGGTCGCTCAGGTACCCGTGGGTGTGTACACGTTCGAAGTCGTCGCGGTTGACGTGGCGGGCAACGAAACGACCAGCGATGCCATCACGATCGAGGTCGTGGAGGAAGGTGCCGCCGATGGTGATGGCGATGGCGATGATGGTGGCGATGGTGGCGATGGTCCGGCCGACGACGGGGGCGCCGATGGTGGTCCGGCCGACGATGGCGGTGAAGGCGACGACGGCGATGGGGGCGACGACGGGGATGGTGATGACGGCGGCGATGCCTGGGACACCGGTGACGTCGACGGCGCCCTACCGGCCGGATTCGGCGACACCGATGACGCTGGCGCTTGTGCGTGTCGGCAAGGCGACGCGCCTCTCGCACCAACGGCGTTGGCCCTGATGCTGCTGCTGGGCCTCATGCCGCGGCGGCGCGCTCAGTAACCCGCGGCGTGTTCACCACCCGGCGCTACGCCAGCGCGGGGTAGTCGGCGTAGCCCTTGTCCGTGTCGCTGTAAAACGTCGCGAAGTCCGGAGCGTTTTGCTCGGCGCCGGTCTTCAGGCGCTGCACGAGGTCGGGATTGGCCAAAAATGGCATGCCAAACGCAACGGCATCGGCGAGGCCCTCCTTGAGTACGGCGGCCGCAGACTCCGCTTCGAAACCCCCGTTTGTGACCACGATCCCCGAGAAGTGTTCCCGGAGGGCGGGCAGCACCGCGGGCCCATCGGGGTTGTGCATCATGTGGCCGGGCACGGGCTCGACCGCGTGCAGGTACACCACGCCCAGCTTCGAAAGCTGCTGCGCGCCGTAGGTGTAGCTGCCGACCGGGTCCGCATCGCCCATGTCGTTGTAGCGACCGGTGGGCGAGACACGAATCCCCGTGCGCTCAGCACCAATGGCCGCGGCCACCGCCGCGGCGACCTCCAACGGAAAACGCCAGCGATTCTCTATTGAGCCACCGTAGTCGTCGTCTCGTTTGTTCGCGCCGTCGCGGATGAACTGGTCCAGGAGGTATCCGTTGGCCGCATGCAACTCGATGCCGTCGAATCCCGCTGCAATCGCGTTCTTCGCCCCACGCACGAAGTCCTGGACGATTCCCGGTAGCTCGTCTGCCTTCAGTGCCCGTGGTGTCACGTAACTCTTCTTGCCACCCGGGGTGTGGCTCTCGCCCGCCGCTGCGATGGCTGACGGCCCCACGGGAGCTGCGCCGTTTTGAAAATCAGGATGCGAGACGCGGCCGAGATGCCACAGCTGCATGAAGATTCGGCCGCCCGCAGCGTGCACCGCCTCGGGGACAGGCTTCCATGCCTCCACCATCTCGTCCGTCCAGATCCCCGGGGCGCATTGCCACCCAACGCCTTGCGGCGAGACCTGAACCCCTTCGCTGATCAGCAGGCCTCCGGATGCCCGCTGCGCGTAGTACTTCGCCATGCGTGGGGTTGGCACGGCATCCGCGGTTGCGCGGCCACGTGTCATTGGTGCCAGGAACACACGATTGCTGAGGGAATACGGGCCGAGGGCGAGGGGATCGAAGAGCGAGGTCATGGTCGGTACCGTCCGCCGAGTCATAACGTCGTGTCACCCGGTGGTGTTTCAATGACGTGCGACGGCCGTCGTCCTCGACAAGGAACGCGGTCGAACTGGTGCCCACAGCAGGATTCGAACCTGCGGCCTACGGTTTAGGAAACCGTTGCTCTATCCAGCTGAGCTATGCGAGCGGAGGACGGAGGGTAGCCGACGCACCCGGAGCTGTCCAAGCCGGAGACACGGTACCGGCAATGGGACCGGCACTGGGACCGACAACGATAACGCGGCGCGGCGGGGCTGTTACCTGCGCCCGCCGAGACCTGCCGTTGCTTTGGCGGTGGCGGTGTCGAGCTGCGCGAGGGTCGGCTTGAACTGGACCTTTCTCATCGCCGCTAGGAAACGTCGCACTGCTGCGGCGTAGCTCGAGGCGGGATGGGTCTTGAGAAAGCGTCGATAGGACGCACGTTGAGCGCGCGACAACGGGTGGGTTTGTTGGCCGCCGAACTCAGAGTGCGACATTCGGAAGTACGCCTCGATAGCCTCGGCGCCGTGCGTCTGCGCGAGCGCTGCATACGGCTCGCCGCCGTCGATGCCCACGGTCTCCCACGCCCACAACGCCGCCGCGAGGTCATCGGGGGGGCCGCCGTAGCCGTCTTCATCTCTGTGGGCCGCTGCGCGTTGCTCCAGGGCCAACGCGTGCAGGTACGCCACGCCGCCCCCGGACAGTCCGGGCTCGAGCCGGCTGGCCACGATGTCGAATGCGAGCACGGCCTCGGTTGTGCCCTCGCCCGCGTACACGAACACCACGCCGTGCTCACGTTGGGTTGCGAGCCAGGCTTCGGCCTCGGCCGTCGACGGTCCCGAGTCGCACTTGCCGGTCGCTGCGCATGCGGCCGCGCCCCGCTCGGGGTCCGTCTCG
>JAESSZ010000326.1 GCA_016763875.1 Nannocystaceae bacterium | reverse complement strand
GACTTCGCGGAACGGCTGGAGCCCACCACGGCGTTTGATCGCACCGGAGACGCCTTGGGGCACAAGAAGCCACCAGGGGATGATGTTTCTGTTCCAGGAATTGACGATGGCGTCGACGTCCTGGTCGAGGAGATCGCCGTGCCGCACTTGGACCTTCATGATGGCGAGATGTGCAATGCCTGTGCCGTTGTGATTCGAGGCGCGCGCGGTGTTTGAGCACCAACGGGCCCGTTACTGTGCCGGATTGTCGCTTCACCTGGCGGCAGCGTGCACGATCGGCGGGTCCCCTGCGCGAGAGGCTTCCGGCACGCTGCTAGGTGCGAACCTCGACGAAACGAAATACCTTCATTTGTCTATATTTGAAGGTAGGTCCCCCACGCGGTCGATGTCGCCGTCGCCCGAGGGGCCGAGAAGCCGCGCATCGACTACCCGCCCGTACGACTCTACTGGTTCTCGGGAGGTGCGTTCGAGCGCGGCATCGGGACGCACAGTATCGATGACAACCAGGTTCGTATTTACAGCGCGGAGAAATCCATCGCCGACGCGTTCAAATACCGGAACAAGATCCGGAAGGATGTCGCTCTCGAGGCGCTTCGGGCATGGCGCTCGCGCCGAGCATCGGGCGGCTGCTGGAGTACGCGCGGATCCGTAGGGGTGAGCGTGTGATGGGTCGCTACCTGGAGGCGATGACATGACCAAAAACATGGCTGCCTCCGTGCACGCGCGCCTGTCGGGCAAGGCCGAGGAAAGGGGGCGTCCGTTCCAGCTGTCGCCGTCGCATGAGGTCCGCCTCGATCCGATTTAGGCGGCAACTACCCTGACAACAGATAGGCCAAGCGGCCTACCACACGACGTCGCAACCGGTGCATGCGGTGGACCGCGCCTCCCGCTCGTCCTGGCACACGGTGAGAATCGCGTCCTCAAGCTGGCCACAGCTTTGCTCCGCGGTACAGCCGAAGAAGACGCTGTATGCCGCTTCGCACTGTGCAAGCGTCGTCTCCCCCTTGCACTGTCCCTGGAAGTTGCATCCGGCCTCAGCGCCCTCGGCGATATCGGTGCCGCACTCGGTATCTAGGGCGAGCTGGTCCTGACACGCCATGGCGAACGCACTCGTCTCTTCTTCCTGGTTGCAGCCAGGCGCAGAGCTGAGAGCAACAGCGAACACACAGACGAGAGCTGAAACTGCTACGAGACGGACCACAGCCACATGATTGCACCATTGCACCACCTTGGCTCAGCCAGCTTTCGGGTGGGCGTGTGTCGGACGTCCGAAAGGGTCAGGCTCACCCTGGGGAGCCGCCTGGGCATCCGTTCGGCCAGCAGGGGTCTGCAACGTGACGACACGGAGCAGCCCGTCATCGCAGGTCTCGACGCCCGCGGGCGTCGGCGCCCCGGTTTGGTCCAGCGGGGTAGCATCCAGACGCTCTGCGCTCGGCGGCGGTGGTTCGGACTCGGTTGTCGTGTTCATCGCCAAGCTCATCGCGCTCGTACCTCCGTCGAACGTTCCGACGGTGCGGTACGCGGGTGTTTTCTCAAATGCGCACCACTTGCGCCCGGTGGTCGCTCCTGCCCCCGCTCGGTGCGCCGGCCAAGCCGAGCCTGCGCAAACGAGACTGCTGACGTTCACCGGGCGTCCGGTCGCATGGCGGGCGCCATTCATCCCAAGACTGTTGAGCGATCCCAACGAGCGAATACAATCCGACTCGTGCCCATGCCGCCCGCGAAGACCATCTGTAGTTGCGCCGCATTGTCGTTGTTCGTTGCCTTGGGCTGCACGACGAGTTCTGGCTCATCGGATGGGGGCACCACCAGTGACGACGGCGGTTCGAGCACCTCATCAACGGGCACGACCGCGGGGAACCCCGTGGACGCCGACTCCACGACTGCCGCGCTTGACACTTCGGACGCTTCGGACGCTTCGACCGATACGGTGGAGGGTTCTTCGGAGGGTGGGTTTCTCCTGCGGCCGGATATCGGCGTCCCCACCGCCGGAGGTCTGGGCGAGGAGTGCGACGCCAACGACGCATGCGAGTCCGGCAGCTGTTTCATGCCGTTCGGGCCGGGATTCGGTTTGTGCTCGGAGTGCGAGAACGACGAGAGTTGCCAGCGTGATGGCGGTCCGGGGACCTGCGCGTTCGTGGCCGCACCGTACGGTACATGCACGGACGGCGAGGCGGGTGTTCTGTGTGGGAGCGAAACGGGATGCGCTGCGCCTCTGCTGTGCGTTGCCCTCTTCGAGGGCGGCCCGCAGTCGTTCTGCTCAGAGTGTGCCACCGATGAGCACTGCGCGGAGCCGAGCCAGTGCACGCCCAGCTTTGCGCTTGGGCACATCTGCGCGGACCCACAGAGCCTCCCGCTCGGCGATGCCTGTCCGGGCGAGGGCTCAGCGCTCTGCGCGTCCGGACACTGCACACCTCTGCTGTTTCGCGGAGGGCCATCTGGCTTCTTCGGGTGCGGCGCGTGCACCCTCGACGAAGACTGCGACGAAGGGCAGGTTTGCGCCCCGGCCACAATCGGCATGCAGAGCATCGAGCCGAGTGCGTGCGTGTGAGCGCGGTCGATGGCGTCGCATGAACTACAAGCCGGATTGGACGGGCTCGTACCACTTCTTGATGCACGCCGACGATGAGAGTCGGGTGTGCGTGGGGCCTAGAACGAGCCGAAGGTCACGTCGTTCGATGCAGACGATGGTCGGCGCGTGAGCTTGCAGTTTCGCGTCGAGCGGCCGGAAGGACGAAACTCGTGATCGTCGTCATCAACGGGCCGCCCGGCGTTGGCAAGACCACCGTGAGCAACTCTGTCGCCCGGCGCAACGAACGTTTTCAGCGAGCGCGCCATTTGAGTCGCCGGAATTTGTTTGTCGCGCAGTTCGTGCAAGTGAGGCAGGAAGAGCGTTTCATGTTGTCCTCAATGAACGACCCATTAGATCGCACCCTGAGGCAGTATTCGTGATCTGAACCCTGCAACCGGAAGAGATGAGTATTCGACAGCGTGGTTGCGGACTCAGCCGTCGCCGAACTCTCCGTGGCACACGCCGTCGTAACAGTAGCGGGCGGGAGTGTCGGGGCACTCCTGGCTCACCTCCTGCTCAAGGTCGTTGCCAAACACAACGGTATCGACGTTGCACGTCCGGTTGCAGGACCTTTCGCCGCCGCCAGAGGGCTCGACGCACTCCAGCGGCTCGACGCACGGTGTGATGACGCCGTCGCAGGGCTCGAACAACTCCAGCGGGGGCGCCTCCTCCTCGGCGCATCCCTGACTCGTCAGCGCGGCCATGAGCAATCCTGTTCTCCAGCGCCAATGGGTCATGTTGGCGAGTGTAGCAGTGTCGTCGAGCCGGTCGCGGCCCCGATGATGCACGACTCGCGTCGGGAGTCTTCGGGCGGGAGTACATGACCACTGTGCCCGCCTTTGTGAATCGACCGCCGGCGCCCGCCACCTCTGGTGGACGACATGCGCCAGAACCTCCGCGATCGGTTTGCTCGTGGTTCGACCTCATGCGCGAGTGCTACGCTTGTACGTGATCTTGCCGACTCAACCGGCTGTTGAGTTCGGTGGCATCCAACGGAAACGTCATGCCGGCCTGCTCGATGCGGCGGGCATGAACTACGTTGATAGTCGAATCATTGATCACGTGACGAGGAACCAGATCGAACAGGGGCTCTGGCGGTCGGCTGCTCCAAAACGCGAGGTCCAGATGCCTCTTGCGGTCGATGGTCTCGGGCTCGATGTCGAGCGCCCACACCTTCCGCTTGTCCCAGTCTAAGTCGCGCGCTGAGCATCACCGACGAGGTGCGGAGAACCCGTCCCCGTCGGCGAGGTACCAGACGGTGACGCCCCGTGCCGGCTGTGCGGTCTGGTCCGCTGCCCAGTCGAAGATCACGCCACCCCAGTCCTCGATCTTCACCCGGCCAGCTCAGATTTTTCAACTTGGACGGGTAGTCGGCGAGGTCCACGGATGGCGGCGGGCAGCGCCGTGGTCGCCGCGCGTGGGCAGTAGCGGTCGGTGGTGTGCCGCGAGTACTCGCCGGCCTCGCGGCGGAGCGTTAGGGCCGGCGCATGCTTCACCGGTGCCTGCGTGCCCGATTGCGTGTGCCGGTCCATCGTGATCACTTCGATCGAT
>JAESSZ010000325.1 GCA_016763875.1 Nannocystaceae bacterium | reverse complement strand
GACTGGAGTCGCGGCAACCATCCGCTGGTGGCTCGCGGTGACTCGGGGGTGTGGGAAGGCTTCGTGCCAGGCGTCGCGCCGGGCGAGCTGTACAAGTTCCACGTGAGTGGTCCGAGCGGATGGTCGCAGGACAAGGCCGACCCCATGGCCCAGTCTCTGGAGTCGGCGCCCAAGACAGCAGCGGTCGTCACGGACTTGCGCTACGCGTGGCAGGACGAGGCGTGGATGGCCGACCGCGGCGCCCACCAGCAACATGACGCGCCGATCTCGATCTACGAAGTCCACCTAGGCTCGTGGATGCGTGTTCCCGAAGAGCGCGATCGATTTCTCAGCTACCGAGAGATCGCCCCCAAACTCGCGGCGCACGTCAAGCGTCTGGGTTTCACCCACGTGGAGCTCCTGCCCATCATGGCGCACCCGTTTTACGGGTCTTGGGGATACCAGGTCACCGGCTACTTGGCCGCCTCGGCGCGCTACGGCACGCCGACCGACCTCATGGCGCTCATCGACTACCTTCACGCGCAGGACATTGGCGTGATCCTGGATTGGGTGCCCTCTCATTTCCCCGAAGACGCCCATGCGCTCGCGTTCTTCGACGGAACACATCTATACGAGCACGCCGACCCGCGGCAGGGTTTTCATCCGGACTGGAGCTCGTGCATCTTCAACTACGGGCGCAACGAGGTGCAGAGCTTTCTGGTCTCCAGCGCGCTGTACTGGCTGGACCTGTTTCATGCCGACGGCCTGCGCGTGGATGGCGTGGCCTCGATGCTGTACCGCGACTACTCGCGCAAGGCTGGCGAGTGGATCCCCAACAAGTACGGCGGGCGCGAAAACCTGGAAGCGATCGCGGTCTTGCGGCGCCTCAACGAAGCGGTCTACCGCAACTTCCCCGACGTGCAGACGTTTGCCGAGGAGTCCACGGCGTGGCCGATGGTCTCCCGTCCCACCCATGTCGGCGGCCTTGGGTTCGGCTTCAAGTGGGACATGGGCTGGATGCACGACACGCTCCGGTATCTCGCCCGCGATCCCATTCACCGCCGATTCCATCAGAATGAGCTCGCGTTCCGGATGATCTACGCGTGGGGCGAGAGCTTCCTGTTGTCGCTGTCCCACGACGAGGTCGTGCACGGCAAAGGCTCGCTTCTCAGCAAGATGCCGGGCGACACCTGGCAGCAGTTCGCCAATCTCCGGCTGCTGTTCGCCTGCCAGTGGACGCAACCCGGCAAGAAGCTGCTCTTCATGGGTGGCGAGTTTGGCCAACGTGCAGAGTGGAACCACGACCGTTCGCTGGACTGGCACTTGCTCGATGACCCCGCGCACGCTGGCGTGATGCAATGGGTCGCAGACCTCAACCGAGCGTTGACCGAACAGCCAGCCCTGCATCAACGCGACCACGACCCCGAGGGCTTCTTGTGGATCGACTTCTCCGACGCCGACAGCAGCATCCTGTCGTTCGCTCGCCGCGGGAATACCGGTGCGTGGATCGTCGTCGTTTTCAACTTCACACCGATGCCTCGCTACGCCTATCGAATCGGGACTCCCGCGGGCGGCCGCTGGCGTGAACTCCTCAATAGCGACGCTGAGATCTACGGTGGCTCCGGCGTGGGCAACGGCGGCGAGGTCCACGCCGACGCGCAACCGCTGCACGGGCAGTCACACTCGGTTGAGCTCACGCTACCGCCGTTGGGCGCGTTGGTCCTGTGCAGCGACGCACACGTGGAGGCGCCATGAACCGGTATCTCTGCCTCCATGGGCACTTTTACCAACCGCCGCGGGAAGACCCCTGGCTGGAGACGGTCGAGCTGCAAGACTCTGCGTACCCGTTCCACGATTGGAACGAACGCATTACCGCGGAGTGTTACGGCGCCAACGCGGCGTCCCGGATTTTGGACGGCAACGGCTGGATCGTCGGTATCGTCAACAACTACTGCCGGGTGAGCTTCAACTTTGGTGCGACGCTGCTGGGGTGGATGGAACGCGAGAAGCCGGACGTTTACCGCGCGATCCTCGATGCCGACCGCACGAGCCAAGAACGATTCTCGGGCCACGGCTCGGCGATAGCGCAGGCCTACAATCACTCGATCCTCCCGCTGTGCACGCCTCGGGACCGCGTCACGCAGATCCGATGGGGCATCGCCGACTTCGTCGCGCGCTTCCATCGTCAACCAGAGGGGATGTGGCTGCCTGAAACCGCCGTCGACATCCCAACCCTTGAGGCTCTCGCGGACGAGGGCATTGCATTCACGTTGCTCGCCCCCCACCAGGCGGCCCGGGTCCGCCGCCCCGGGGACAAGGCCTGGCACGACGTCCGCGGCGCACGCGTTGATCCACGTCGGCCCTACCGCTGCCGCCTTCCCAGTGGCCGCACCATGGCGCTCTTCTTTTACGACGGGCCGGTCTCTCAGGCCGTCGTATTCGAGCATCTGCTGTCCAACGGCGACAAGTTCAAAGACCGACTGATGGGCGCGTTCGAGGAGCGTGAGGAGTCCCAGTTGGTCCACATCGCGACCGACGGCGAGAGCTACGGCCACCACCACCGCCACGGCAACATGGCCCTGGCGTACGCACTGCAGGAGATCGAGGCCGATCCGGACGTCACGCTCACCAACTACGGCGAGTATCTGTCGCTGCACGCACCCACGTGGGAGGTCGAGATCGAGGAGAACTCGTCGTGGAGCTGCGCGCACGGGATCGAGCGCTGGCGGAACAACTGCGGGTGCAGCACCGGTGGCAGACCCGAGTGGAACCAAGACTGGCGTGCCCCCCTTCGCGGCGCCCTCGATTTCTTACAGGGACGCCTCGACGAGATATTCGCAAGCCAAGGCGATGCGGTGTTTCGCGACCCCTGGCAGGCACGCGACGCCTACATCGCGGTAATCTTGGACCGCAGTCTGGCGACCATCGAAGGGTTCTTCGACGCACATGCCGTCGACGATCTGCCGCGCGACCAATGGACACGCGCGCTGCGTTTGCTTGAGATGCAGCGCCAGGGACTGCTGATGTACACCAGCTGTGGCTGGTTCTTCGATGAGATCTCCGGGATCGAAACAGTTCAGATCCTGCGCTACGCCGGCCGCGCGATTCAACTCATCACCGAGCTCGGCGGGCCCGACCTGACCCCGGAGTTCTTGAAGCGGCTCGGTGAGGCCCAGAGCAATCTTCCGGAACACGGAGACGGCGCCAAACTATACGGACAGTTGGTTGCGCCCAAGCGCATCGACCTTCCGGCCTTGGTCGCTCACTACGCGGTCAGCTCGCTGTTCAATACGTACACCGAGACTGCGCACGTGCACGCCTTTGGGGTCGAACAACTCGACTTCGGGGTGCAGAGCTTGGGGCGCAACAAACTCGCAGTCGGCAAGGTCCGCGTCACCTCGGACGTCACGCTCGAACAGCGCACGCTGTCGTTCGGCATTCTGCACATGGGCGACCACAACCTCGCTGGTGGCGTGCGAGAGTTCAAGGGCGACGACGACTACGGCACAATGTGCGAGGAAGTCCTTGGCGCCTTCGCACGCGCCGACATGCCAGAGGTGCTCCGCCTGCTCGACAAGCACTTTTTGGAGTTGACCTACTCGCTGCGTTCGCTGTTTCGCGACGAGCGTCAACGAGTCCTCGACCTGATCGTGGCCACCGCGATGTTGGATGCAGAGGGCCTGTCGAGCCGACTGTACAACGCCCACTCGCCGCTGCTGCGCTACATGGCGACCTTGGATTCGCCGCTACCCGAAGCGCTGCGCCGCATGGCGGACTTCGTCCTCAGCACGATGCTACGCCGCGAGCTGCAACGCGACGAACTCGATCCGGCCCGGGTTCGCACGCTGCTGGCCGAAGCCGAGGGCGTGGGCGCAACCTTGGACCGCGTTGGTGCCGCCTTTGGTCTGCAGCAGGCCTTGGAGCGCGCCATCGTCCGCTGGGCCGCTGCCCCAGAGGACCTGACGGCTCTGCGACGTCTGCGGGGAGCCGCGGAACTGGCCCGCTCGCTGCCCTGGGACATCGAACTCGCCACCGTGCAAAACGTCTACTGGGACCTGCTACAGCGGCTCTACCCGAAGTTCGCCACGCAGGCCGACGCGGGCGATCCGATCGCGATGGAGTGGCGTGACAACTTCTTGTCCCTGGCCGCCGCCCTTCGGATCCGCACCAGCGACTGAATCGCGGACGTCGGTATCGGCGGTTGCGTGCCCTACGACAGGGCAGCAAGCATTTTTTTGGTCACCAGCGTGATCCCCATCTCTGTGACCTCGAAGCGCTGCTCGTCCAAGGCGCGGTCGTATCCGATCTCCATGTGCTCCGGGACAACAACCCCGGCCGAGATCACCGCCCGACGGATCTTGGCGTGCCGACCGACCGAAACGCCGGGCAGGAGCACGGATTGGTCCACCTGTGAGTACGAGTTGACGCGTGTGTCGGTGAACAGCAACGAACGACTCACCTGAGCGCCAGACACGACACACCCGGCCGAGACCAGCGAGTCCGTCGCTTGGCCGCGTCGGCCGTCGTCGTTGAATACGAACTTCGCGGGCGGTCGCTGTTCCTGGTAGGTCCAGATCGGCCAGCGCCGATCGTACAGGTCCAGGGCCGGGGTCACTTCGGTGAAGTCCATGTTCGACGCCCAAAAGGCATCGAGGGTCCCAACATCTCGCCAGTACGGTTCAGTCGCGCCCGGCGACATCACACAGCTCTCGGGGAACGGGTGCGCCGACAGCCGGACCTTGCCCACGAGGTAAGGCAGCAGGTCGTGGCCAAAATCATGGGTCGATTCGGCTTTGGCGGCGTCGCGCACGAGCTGGTCCGACAAGACATCGGCGTTGAACAAGTAGATCCCCATGCTCGCGTACGACAGATCGGGTTTTCCAGGGATCGCCGGTGGGTCGGCGGGCTTTTCCAGAAAGCCGCGCACGGTGCCGTCGGCGTCGGCGTCGACGATGCCAAAACTGCTCGCGGATTGTCGCGGAACCTCGACGCAGGAAACCGTCACATCGGCGCCGTGCTCAATGTGCCAGGCGATCAACCGCGAGTAGTCTTGGCGGTAGACGTGATCGCCCGCGAGGATGAGCACGTAGCGAGCCCCATGACTCTCGATGAGTTCGAGGTTTTGGAACACCGCATCAGCCGTGCCCAAGTACCAACTGCCCGCCTCGGTCTGCTGCTGCGCAGGCCACAACTCCACAAACTCGCCGAGTTCATGGCGCAGGAAGTTCCACGCGCGCTCGACATGGCGGATGAGCTCGTGCGCGCGGTACTGGGTAATGACGCTGATCCGCCGAACGCCCGAGTTGACGCAATTGGACAACGGAAAATCGATGATCCGAAACTTGCCGCCGAACGGGACGGCCGGCTTGGCACGGGTGGCGGTCAGAGCCCGGAGGCGACTGCCCCGCCCGCCAGCGAGAACCAGCGCCAGAGTGCTGCGCACAGCGTCGTTGAGGTCGATGCGGCTCTCGCTCACACACGTCGTTATAGCCAACGATCGCCACCAACTCCCCAGCAAAAGTCCGGCCCGTTTTTTTGCGGCCCCGGCTGCGGCTGCCTCACGGCAGCCAGCGGCTCGTAACACCGTTGCACGCCGTTTTATGAGTACCCTTGGCCTCGATGCGGATCCTGTTGGTCGCCTCCGAGGCGTTCCCAATCGTCAAGACCGGCGGGTTGGCCGACGTCGTTGGGGCACTGCCGCGGGGGCTGGCCGCCCACGGGGTGACCGCGCGACTGCTGCTTCCCGCCTACCGGGGCACGGCCGAGCGCGTCGCCGTGGATCGTACGGGGTCCATCGCGCTCGGCGATCTTTTGGGAGTTGGACACGCGAGCCTGCTTCCGTTTGAGCACGCCGACGCCGGCCTGCGCGGATGGTTGCTTGAGTGTCCCGCGCTCTTCGACCGACCGGGTGGCCCGTACCTCGATGAGCGTGGCCACGACCACCACGACAACCACCTACGGTTCGGCTTGCTAAGCCGGACGGCCGCGCTGCTCGCTACGATGGAGGGACTCACTGGATTCGCGGTCGACGTCGTGCACTCGCACGACTGGCAGGCGGGCCTGGTCAGCGCCTACTTCGAAGCCTTTGGGGGACGGCGACCCTCGACCGTATTCACGGCGCACAACCTCCATTTCGCGGGTCGCTTCGACGCAAGCGTGCTCCCGGAAGTCGGTCTACCCGCGAGCATGCAACGGGTCGTCGGCGTCGAGTTGTGGGGCTCAATGTCGTTTCTCAAGGCTGGTTTGTTCTTCGCGGATCGCATCACGACGGTCAGCCCCACGTACGCGCGTGAGATCCAAACCGAAGCCGGCGGCGAAGGCCTGCATGGTCTGTTGCATACCCGGCGCGAGGCGCTCTCGGGCATCCTCAATGGGATCGACGATCAGGCGTGGAACCCGGCGCGAGATGCCGCCCTCGCACAGACCTACGACGCGGGCGATTCACTGCTGGCGGGTAAAGCGGCGTGCAAAGCCGATCTACAGCGCCAATTGGGCCTGGACCTCACTCCAGCGGCACCTATGGTCGGTATGGTCGGACGGCTCACAGGGCAGAAAGGCGTGGATCTGCTGCTATCGGCACTGCCGCAGCTGCTGTCCACGGGCGGACAACTCGCCGTCCTCGGCTCAGGGGAGCCAGCGCTGCAACTCGCACTTCACAGCGCGGCCGCCCACCATCCGGGCCGTGTCGCCTTCGTCCAGGGTTACGACGAGGCGCTGTCGCATCGTTTGATCGCAGGCGTCGATCTCTTGGCCGTGCCATCGCGATTCGAGCCCTGCGGACTCACGCAAATGTACGCGCAACGCTATGGCACGCCGCCGATCGTACGTCGTACGGGCGGGCTAGCCGACACCGTCCTGGACGCCGATGCCCACCCGGATGCGGGGACCGGCTTCTCCTTTGAGGCCCCTTCGACCGACTCGCTCCTCGACGCCTTGATGCGAGCGGTGTCGTGTTATCGCGATCGCCCACGACTCCAAGCCGTGCAGCGCCGCGCGATGTCTCTGACGCGGGGCTGGACCAAGGCAGCCAAGCCGTACGCCGAACTCTACCGCGACCTACTCGGGGTGGGCAGCCGAACGGTCTGAATCCGGTAGGCCTCAATCGTCGACATAATCTCCACGTACCGCGCCAGCTCAACGGGCTTGACGACGTAAGAGGCCGCGCCCAACTCGTAGGCCTTGTCGATGTCCGCGCGTCGACTCGAAGTGGTCAACATCATGACTGGGATCCGGCGAAGTTCCCGGTCCGCCTTAAGTTCGCGAAGCACGTCGAAGCCGGACATCCCCGGTAGATTGAGATCGAGGAGGATCATCGCGAATCCCCCCGTGCGTTCGTCGCTGTTGCGAAGGGCTTGCAACGCACTGTTACCGTCGCGAACGACGTGCAGATGATTGAGCAGCGGACCTTGCTGCAGCGCGCGCTTGGTCAGCTCGACATCGCCAGGGTTGTCCTCAACCAGAAGCACTGAGCTGAAGTCAGCGACCAAGGTGGGATCACGCCGGAAGCGGCCCGATTGATTGGCCTGCCACCGCAGATTTGATGAGCGCCTCTCAGCTGCGGTCATCCACGCGCTCCCTTAAACTCCTGCACCTCATCCTCATTGTCGCTGGGTATGGCGCGCGACCAAACCTCCGATTCGGGACGCCCCATCCGCCGCATACCTGCACACGTTGACCTACTACCAGATATGCGGGGCGCTGGGGTCAACGGGCCACGACCAGCAGTACTGCCCACGCGACCAGCAACACGAGACTGGCTCCGCCCCAACGCAGCGCGGGCCGAGGGCGAAGTCGTCCCTGACCATCCAATCCTCGGAGGACAAAGCCGCCACAGGCCACCAACCAGCCTAAGAACGCCAACGCGGCGAGATTTGAACGCCACGGTTGGGGGCCGGGCATCCGCTCCAGGAGCGCCAGGTGAAAGGCTTCGGGATCTTCGCGCGCCGCAGGGTCGGTTCCAAATGCGCGCTCCTGCTCGGCCATGAGGGCGGCGATGTGCGCATTGGCGCGATGAAACTGGTCCGCGTGCGGGACGTCGAAGGACCGCGTCGCCAAAAGCGCACGACGGATCTCGCGGTACGCAGCGAGCGCAACGTGTCGTCGGTCCTCCCCGGCCGCGCTGGCGAGGCGTCCGATCGCTTCGAGGCGCATCAATGCATCCTCGTCGTGGGACAAACCGATCATCCGCCAGCGGGCCGCGCGACCCAGGTGTTCGATCTCCGCATCGGTGTCCTCCTGACTGCGCGCGTGCGCGGCAGCCTGCAGCTCGGCGCGCCCTTCCCAGCCAACACGAACCAACAACGGCGCGCCAATCAGCAGCACCGCCAGCACGATCCACGCGACCTTCAAGCCGACGCGTGCGATGAAATGCGGCCTTGCGACCAACCTCGCCTCACCGCCGTCTGCGTCTTGGGGAACTGGTTCCGAGGCGTCCGCGCTCACGTCAAGTCCCGCCGCGCAAACAGGAGTGCGGCCCCGAGCAAGCACGCGGCCGCGTAGGCGATGGCATAGACCGCGACCGAGGCGACGTAGCCCCAGCTGACAAACGACTCGTGGATCGACACCGTTTGGCCGCCGAGATCGGCACCGCTGATGTAGAACGCGTGAAAGTCGGGGAGCACATCGCTGACGAGTTCGAGAATCCGTCCGCTGCCGGTCCCTCCGAGCTTTTTCCCCGTCGCAAACGCGACGAGCTCCGGTCGATTGCGACCGATCACCCACAACGCGCCCGTGAACATCGCTGAGAGATACGGAGAGGAGAACGACGAAAACAGCATCGCCACCGCGGTGAGCAGCAGCAGCTCAAGCAGAACGAGGACCTCCGCGCGGAGTAGCGCGACGCCGTGATGGCCCTCTTGAAACCCGACGAAAGCCCACAACGCCACCGACATCGTGACGACGAGCATGGTCAGTGTTGCGCCAAGGCCGACGTATTTTCCAAGCAGAAACTCCCAACGCATCAGCGGCTTGGGGATGACGAAGTACACCGTCTTGCGATCGAGTTCCTTGGACAACAGGTTCACGCCCAAGAACAGCGAGATGACGACGCCAAAGAAGCTGATCCCGGCCAAGCCCAGATCCTTGATGACGCGAACCTCCTCGTGCAACGACAACTGGCCAAGCACGAGCGAGAAAGCCATCAAGACCAAGACAAACATCAACAGCACGTACAGCACGCGGTTGCGCACCGCCTCGCGGTACGTGTTGAGCCCAATCGCCCAGACGCGGCCTGCCACACCAGCTACGGCATTCATCGGCCCACCTCCCGGACGCGTCCATCGGGCTCTTTTGCCGCCTCGACGACGAAGAGCTCCTCTAGGGTCTGACGATGGGGACGGACCGCGATGACTTGGCCTCCGGTATTGACCATGGACGCGACAATCTCATTGGCCGCGGACTGACCGTCGACTGTCACGACGATCCCTTCCGACGTCGTGCGCTGCACACCTGACATCTCAGGCAACGCGGTTCCGGCCGCGGCTTTGACCACGACATCGACGGAATGGACCTTGGGCGACAACAACTCTCCGAGCGGCCCCACGTCACGAAGCTCGCCCGCAACGATGATCCCAACCCGATCGCACAGCGCCGTGGCATCGGCGAGGATATGCGTCGAGAAGAAGACGGTCTTACCTCGCGCCTTGAGTTCGATGATGAGGTCGTGCACTTCTTTACGACCGAGAGGATCCAACCCGCTCATCGGCTCGTCCAGCACCACCAGGTCCGGGTCGCCCATCAGAGCCTGCGCCAAACCTGCGCGTTGCAG
>JAESSZ010000324.1 GCA_016763875.1 Nannocystaceae bacterium | reverse complement strand
TGCAGGATGCCGTCGACGTGTCCGTCGCCGTTCTTGTCAGAACGTGTGTCGCCCCCGGGTGCGGCGACATCGATGTCCTTGCCCCAGTTTGAGTAAAACGTCAGGTTGCGTTCGTAGTCCACGGCAGACACCGCAACGGAGACTTGTTGGCGGCCGGGTACCCAACGCGACTGCGCTTTTCGTTCCCTGCGGCGCACACGGTGGTCACGCCTTTGCCATGGGCGTACGCGATGGCCTTGGCCAACACCTTGGAAGGCAGGGGCCCACCAAGGCTCATGTTGATGACGTTGGCGCCATTGTCCGCCGCGTAGCGGATAGCGTTGGCGATGCCCGCCACGCTGCCCCGGCCGTCTTTGGACAGCACCTTCAGCGGCATGATCGTCGACTCGAAGGCGACCCCAGTGACACCGACGCCGTTGTCGGTGGTCTGCGCGATAGTCCCTGCGACGTGGCTACCGTGCGCGTGGTCATCGAGACCCTCGGGCAATCCCTTGATGAAGCTCTCTCCGGAGGCGAACTCGGTTCCCGCGAGGTCCGGCAGCTGTTTGACGCCTTTGCCGTCCTTCCACGCCACCCCGGTATCGATGACCGCAACAATGGCTCCTTTACCGCGAGCCTTTGCCCAGGCCTGCGGCGCATGGATCTGTTCCATGTGCCACTGCAGATGAAAAAGCGGGTCGTCGGGATCAAACCGCGGGCCTTTTGTGGCCTCGGGTGGTTGCGGCTCGGGACCATCCAGAGCGGACATCGCGCCCTCGGGCAGCGAGTAGATGAGTTCCGCTTCCACGCCTTCAACGAGAGCATCGTTGGCGAGATCGGCCGCAAGCACATCCGCGCCTGGCCCCGCGAGGCGGTACAGATGCTCGCCTTCGCTGTAGAACCCCGCGGGTTCGAAGTAGACATCAAGGCCGTCCCGCGCGGAGGCGACCAACGCGCTGATGCTCTCTTCGGAACCACCTTCGTCGTCGTCGGGCTCCACGAAGTCGATGAGCCATGCGCCAGTGCTCGCCGCCGGACCAGCGTCGCGGGTCGCTTGGGCCATCAGCTCAGGCGTGATGTCCTCGGCGGCCTCGCCAACGTCGTGTGGCGCGTGCTCGGCGGTCAGAAAACCGGAAAAGATGAGGAGTCCCGCACCAGCGATCCATGCGCGGTGCTTCCAGAGCGAGGTGGCAGGGTTGCTCATGTGGGCGTCAGCATAGCCCGGGGTATGCCGCCGCGCACGACACCAACTGCCCGAAATGGACCCACACCGGTCGACGTTCAGTACTCCGCGCCGTTGCCGTTCGCGGCTTTGATACCGTCGCGTCGTGACATCTCGTTCCCCCTTGAGCCTGAACGGGTTGCGCATGCTCGGGCTGGCGGCCGCAGTCGCCGCCGGTGTCGGTGGGTGTCGTGGTCCCACCCCGTCCCCAACGCCGACAAAACAGGGCCGGGACCTCGAGGCACTCACCTCTGACCTCCCCGACCCCGCGATACCGAAGTTCGACGTCGCCCCGCCTGGCCCCACAAAACGACCAAACCGCAGCGATCCCCCGAAGGGCTTCGTCGTACTGGATGCAATCGAAACGACGATCCGCATCGACATGCGGTACGCGACCGCTGACAACTTCACTGGCGCCCCCCTCCCCGGCTATTTGCCCGGGTCGGCGTGGCTCACTGAGGACGCCGCGGACGCGCTCGCCAAAGTCCAGCATGATCTGGCGAGCGAGGGACTGGGGCTCTTGGTGTTCGATGCTTATCGGCCTGCACGCGCAACGAAGGCCATGGTCGCTTGGGCCGAGGCCACCAAACACACGCAGTTGCTAAGCGACGGCTACATCGCCAGGGTCAGCAACCACAACCGCGGCCATACGCTCGACCTGACCTTGGTCTCGCTCGGCAGCGGCAAGGAGCTCGACATGGGTACGCCGTGGGACACCTTCAGCGAGGCCAGTCACTACGCCTCTGCCACCGGCAAGCCAATGTCGAACCGCAGGCGGCTGCGCGTCGCGATGAAGAAGCGCGGCTTTGTCCCCTACGACAAGGAGTGGTGGCATTTTTCTCTGCGCGTCGAAACCGACCCGCCCACACTCGACGTGCCGTACGGCACTTAGCGCGGCACGAGCAGCCTACTTTGCCGCGGGCTTGGTGACGACGTCGGCACCAGCGGTCGGCATCTGAAACCGGGCATCGCTGATCTCTGGATTGAGCTTGAGCGCCTTGATCTCCAGCGTCGCCACCGCGAGCGGCATTTCTGTCACTTGCTTGTACGCAAGTTTCACCCCCTCGAAATCGCGGTAGTCCTGCATCTTGAGCGTGATGGGAATGTTGCCCATCGGCGTCGCTTGGGAAAACGCCAGCCCGGTCTGCATGCCAGAGTTCTTGTCGAGATGCAGCTCGATCTCTCCGCCAGACTCCGATGTCAGCTTCACGACGTACAGCGTGGTGTCGCCGTCTTGAATCTCTTTGGTGGTCTCGGCGCTCGTGAAGTATCGCTTCCAATCGGAAGCCAGCATGAGGCTGGAAAGCCACGCGACTTGCTCGGCCTCAAGGCCCTCGAGTTGACGAAGACCATTGATCGGATCCTGACTCCAGATCTTGTCCCCGTCTTTGCCGGCCATGACTCGGCCCACCCCGCCCATGTCCTGCTGGGTGTAGAAGTTGCCCTCTTTCCACCACAGCTGAGCACTGGCCTCGAGCTTCTGACCAGCGATTACAACCTCGCCCTCGTAGTAGAAGGACTTGAACTTGGCGAACGCTGCGGTGCCGCCAGCGGCTTCAACCGCTTTCGCGAGCAGTGCTTCGGCCTCGGGGAGTTTTTTGGCAGGTACCGGATCTCCGTCGTCCGCCTGTTTGCCCTCGGCCGCAGCCTTGGCGCCGCCAACTGCCGCTTTGGCGTCCCCGCCCGACTTGTCTGCATCGGCTCCGTCACAGCCAGGCGCCATCCACAACGACGCCGCACACAGCACCCCGACAAGCTTCCCCACGATCGCGTTCTTGGTCATCGTTAGTCCGTTTTTAGGTGCTTCACAGCGGCGTCGAGCACGGCGTCACGGCCCGCGGTGAAGTCGGCACGGTCTTCGTCTACCACGATGTCCGGGATGACGCCCTTGCCCTCGATCAGCACGCCCTTGGGTGAGTGGTAGTCGCCAACGGCGTATTGCAGCATCGCGCCGCCGCGGAGACGCTCGATCAGCGAAGGCAACGCCGCCCCGCCGACGGACCGCCGCCAACAACTGTGACGCGGCCAAGGTCCCGCATACCCGCTGCAAAGATCTCCGACGTGCTCGCGGTGCCTTCGTCCACCAACACGACGATAGGGCCCGCGAATGCACCTGGGTCCGGCGTGAGCTTGAAGTCCTGCGTCATCTTCCGGTACTGCAGCCGGCCCAGCGACGCCTTTTCCGCTAGCAGCAAGCGCGCCACAGAAACTGCCATGGGACCGACACCGCCCGGGTTGCCGCGCAGGTCGAGCGCCAGCGACTTCATGCCAGCGTCGTTCAATGCCTGCAGCGCGTGTCGGATCCGCGGCAACATCGGCAGCATCCAAACGTTGAACGCCAGCACACCCACCGACGTACCTTCGACCATTCGGTGACTCACGCGCGTCGGCACGTTGCTGAGATTACCCAGCGTGACCAACTCGCCTTTGGGAGCCTTGCACGCGACGGTCGTATCGAAGGTCTTTCCGGAAGGTCGCTCGAACGTCAGCGCGTGCGTGCCTCCAGCCGTGCTGCACGAGATCCATGCGGCTGCCCCTCGGGCGGCAAAGAACGCGAGTTCGGCGGGGCGGTCGGACTTCTTCTTGGCGCGTTCGACCAACTCTGTCGTGCTGCGACCATCCACTGCCACCAGCGCCGAGCCGGTCTTCACGCTCGCAACATCGCTGTCCACCACGAGCAGAGCCTCGTCGATGTAGCGAACCTGGAAACTCGGGGACGCGGGCCCCTGTGTCTCATCGCCCGAACCGCCTGGCGCATGCAGCTGGAAGTGGCTCTGCTCGAGACGACCGAGCATCTCGTTCATGAGGCGATAGGCCTCGGCCGGTGTTTCGGCGGCGGCGACCTTGGCCCCGTACTCCGCGCGAATGGCCGGCCAGTCTAGGCACCCAATCGTGGGCTCGTAGTACTTCTCGAGAACACGGCGCCACACCTGGTCGAGCACCTCCATGTGCGGCCCCTCGGGCAGCGGCGGCAATGTGGCGACGTCGAGCCCTTCGAAACTCGGGCATTTCTCCGCCAGCGAAGCATCGGTCGCGGACACACCAGCGTCGGTCGACTTGGCCTCGGCCGACTGAGCCGCGGCCGGCTTGTTCTCGGCGGCTTTGACTGGCGCCTCGCCACCACTGCTGCTGTCGCAAGCCAGCAGCAGGACAAACGCAACGGCAACGGGGCCTACACGCGAACGCATGGTCGTGAAGGCTACTCGTAGGTCACGCGTTCGAGCGCGCCCAGGTCGAGCACCACGATCTCTTGGCGGCTCAGACTGAGAATGCCGTTACGCTGCATGCGGTTCAACGCGCGCGAGATCTCCTCGCGCACGGTGCCGAGACGCGCGGCGACCGTGTTCATGTCCAGCTGTCGCGGGATCACACAGGGCGTGCCCTGCTCGGCTCCGTTGCGAATCGCCAGCGTGTACAGAAACGAGGCGAGGCGACGTTCGACCGACCGCAACGAGAGGTCGAGGATGAGGTCGATGAGGCGATTGGCCCGAAAGGCCATCTGGCGCATTATCGCGAACGCGAGCCGCTCAGATGTGGCGATCATCTTGACCACCGTGTCGGTCTCGAACCGCCAAACCTCCGAGTCCACCATCGCAAACGCAGATGCTGCGGCCTGCACGTCGCGAGGCAAAAAGCCCTCGCCGATGATTTTGCCCGGCTCTGCTAGATAAAGGATCTGCTCGCGACCCTCGCTGGAGATCAGGCTGAGTTTGAACTCGCCGGATTTGACTAGGAACAAGCCTGGCCCAGGTTCTCCACGACGGAAGATCGACCGCTTGCGCTTAACCTCGAGCACTTCGGCGCTCTCGGTAAGCTTGTCCATGATGTCATCCGGGATACGTTCCCATCCGGCCCAGCGCTTCAGGGACTTCGAGATCAGCTCGGCCTCGGCGGCGTCGACTGCCATGTGGCGGAGTGTAACCACAAGCAAACGAACATGCGACCACTCACGTTTTTGCCACGGGCGGCGCTTCCGTGAACTGACCC
>JAESSZ010000323.1 GCA_016763875.1 Nannocystaceae bacterium | reverse complement strand
TCTTAGGACCGAACGGAGCAGGGAAAACGACAACGATCCGGTGCCTTCTCGATGCCATCCGGCCGACCTCGGGCACGATCCGCGTTCTAGGAATCGACCCGCAGGTCGACCCCGTGGCCGTGCACCGCAAGACCGGCTATCTACCTGGTGAGCTGCACCTGGACGAAGGGCTCAAGGCGGGCGCCACCCTTCGGTACTTGGCGGCGCTGCGCGACGGTGCGATGGAATGGGACTACGCGTTGGGACTCGCGCGACGGTTGGACCTCGACTTGGGGCTGGCCATCAAAAATATGTCCAAGGGCAACAAGCAAAAGGTCGGGGTGGTGCAGGCATTCATGCACCGACCCGAACTCCTGTTGCTCGATGAACCGACCTCGGGGTTGGACCCGCTGATGCAGCGCGTGGTCCTCGAGTTGGTCGGCGAGGCCAAGGCGCGCGGCGCGGCGGTGTTCTTCTCGTCGCACATTTTGACCGAAGTCGAAGCCGTGGCCGATCGTGTCGGGGTCATCCGGGGCGGGGTTCTCGTTGCGGTCGAGTCACCGGAGGCGCTACGCAAGCGAAGTCTTCGTCGGGTGCACGTCACGTTCCCCAAAGGGGTTACGGACGATTGGTACACTGCACTCGACGGGGTGGCGTTGGTGCGGCGTGGCGACGACAGCCGTACCTGGACCGTCAATGTCACCGGCGACATGACCGAACTGTTGGGCAAACTGGTGGCGGCCGGTGCCTGCGATCTTGAGACGGAGCGACCCTCCCTCGAGGAGGTCTTCCTCGCGTTCTATGACGAACCCGAGGAGGCGGACGCATGAGTGTGTTCCTGGCGATATTCTGGCACCAACTTTGGGGCTACCGTGGGGCCGGCGTCGGCTGGGGCTTGGGCCTGGGCGGCTACGCGGCGATGGCCCTGTCGAGCTGGACCGTCATGCGTGGGCAGGGCGACGCTATCTTGGAGGTGCTCAAGAATTACCCGCCCGAGATGATGGCGTTCTTCGGCGACCTGACCCGCATTACCCAGCCCGCCGGGTTCTTGGACGTTTACTTCTTTGCGTTCATGCCGCTCATCTTTGGGATCTTCTTGATCGGGGCCAGTACAGGGCTGCTGGTGCAGGACGAGGAGGCCGGGCGACTCGACCTACTCATGGCCTACCCAGCCTCGCGCGCCACGCTGTTCGCGGCACGCACCTGTGCACTGCTGGCCGCGACCGTAGGGTTGCTGGTCATTCCCTATGTCACCCTCGTCGTGGGCGCCCCAATGGTTGAGCTGCCCGTCGGCGCGGGCGAGCTGGCGTTGCCGTTCGCCGGTGCGTTCACGTTGAGCGTCCTGTTCGTCGGCATCGGGTTGCTGGCATCCCTGTGTCTGCCGTCGCGGCGCTCGGCGCTCATGGTCTCGGGCATGCTCTTGGTGGCAAGCTACTTGTTTCCGCCGCTGGCCGAACTCAACAGCAGTCTGGAGCCTGTCGCCGCGCTGGTGCCCGGGTACTACTACCAAGGTGGGGAGGCGCTGGAGGACTTCAAGCTCGCGCCGGTCCTGGGATTCTTGGCGTTCGCGGCCGTCTTGCTCGCGGCATCCATGGCGCTCTTTGGCCGACGGGATATTCGTGTCGGCGGCGAGGGCAATCTGTCTTGGTTGCGGGGGATCCGCGCAGTCACTCGTGATTCGGGTTAGGCCCCAGGCGGCAGCGGCATCGTATGCGCGGCGGTGACGGGTGTCGCCAAGCGGTGCTCGCAGGAAACCGGCGACCCATGACGAAATCGCCATCACGGTCATCGTCCCGGTCGATCTTACCGCGCATGCGCGAGTCGTTTTCGGGTGCTTCCGCCGTGTTAACGTCCTCTCGTGAAGGGATCGCTGGCAGCCACCTCGTTCTGTTTGCTCGTGCTTGGTGGGTGCGCCAGCCCCGAAGGCGAGGGCCAGGACACTGACTCTGAGGCCGGTGTAGGCAGTGACGGTCCCGCAACCGACGCGAGCGCGAGCGCAACCGCAAGCGGTGACCCCGGAAGTGGGAGCCCTTCGGATGGCCCTACGGCCGATGGTCCCGAGCCCGGTGATGGCTCGAGCGGGGACAGCGACGGCACCGGGGAGCCGGGTGGAACGGGCCAAGCACCGCAGACCTTGGCCGAAAAATACCCCGGCGACGTCGGGATCGGGTCGGACCCCGCGGTGCTCTTTCACGATGACTTCGAGTCGGGCTGGGGCCGCTGGGATGCGCCCGAGGCGGATACCACCTATCTCTCCGTCATCAACGATGCGGGCCTGGCCAACGCCGGCGACGCCTTCTTGCAGTCCAGGGTGACGAGGCAGCACTTAGACGAGGACCAGTACATCTCGGCATCACCGCGCTTCGCGTTCGAGCAGGTCGATGAGCTCTTTTGGCGCTTCCACGTACAGTTCCCCCACGTGGCACCCAAGCCCCATCACTGGGTTCGGGTCGCCGCCGGCAATGACGCGTGGAACAGCTCGGGACTCGCCAACACGGTTCCGCCAGGAGACGAGGGTTTCTGGTTCGATCTCGACGTCAACAACGACGACATCCTCGACTTCTACACGTACTGGCACGCAATGCGATCCGGGCGCTGCAACGACGGGTCCACCACACCCGGCTGCGATGGGGACCAGGGAACGACGTACTTCTACGGCAACGTCTTCCAGCCGAACGCACAGCAGCCCCTCCCGATCGGCGAGTGGGCATGCATCGAGATCCACGCCAAGGCCAACGCCGTGGGTGAGTACGATGGCGCACTGGCGTTCTACGTCGACGACGAGCTCATCGGGGATTATCGGCCAGGCAATCCGATTGGAACATGGCTGCGCGCCACATTTCACGAGGACGGCTGCGACTTCTCATCGTGCACCGAACCCATGCCGTTCGAGGGCTTCGACTTCAGGACCTCGGAGGAGGTCGGGTTCAAGGGCGTGTTCCTCGACTCGTACTATCAGCGAGACACGTACGAGAACAAACGGCAGTACCTCGTGGAGCAAGGGCTGACGCCCTCCGAAGAGCAGACCATCTACTACGATGACATCGTTGTCGCGACGACGCGAATCGGCTGTCGCCAGTAGGCTGGTTCGTCGAGGCAGATCGGTGCCCAAACGATTTTGGAGGGTGTGGCCGGGCGTGGTTTTGTTGTATCGACCGGACGCCCGGTAGACGTCAGCAGTCTCGTTTGCGCAACGGAATGCAATGTTCGATGTCCCAAAGTAGGTGGACTAGACTCGCGAGGCTCCCGGCATCGGGACCCCACGTTCGATGGAACTTCAAACTCTCGGTGTACAGGCCCTGGTCGTGGCGATGATGGTCGCGCTGGGCTTGGATCTCAGCACGGCGGACATCGTGGAGGGGCTGCGACATCGTCGTGCGGTTGCGGCACTCGTCGTCGTCAACGTCGTCGTCATTCCCGTCCTGGCATGGGTGTTCATTGAGTTCGCAGGATTCTCCACCGGATTGACGGTCGACCTGCTTCTCACCGCCGTGTCACCCGGCGGGCCTACGGGCCCGCTGTTCACGAGGATGGCGCGCGGCGACGTTGGGTTCGGCGTCGGCGTCATGATCTTGCTTGGCGCGGTGGGCCTCGTTTCGGCGCCACTGTCGATGACGCTGCTGCTGGATCGGTCGGGCGGCGGCGCGCTGTTGTGGCCGATGCTGCAGACGTTGCTGCTGTTCCAAGTCGCACCGCTGTGTGCAGCGATGGCGGTGCGACGTGTCGTGCCGAAACTGGCTGCCACCGTCTCGCGTCCCGCGACACTCATCGCCAACGGCCTGCTGCTGGCAGTCATTGTTGGGCTCCTCGCCACGCGTGGACACCTGCTGTTTTCAAGCGGGCTCGCGCTGCATGCGTTCGCGGTCGGGTTTGTCTTGGTGTCGGCGGGTGCCGCGATGCTCGGAGCGGATGCC
>JAESSZ010000027.1 GCA_016763875.1 Nannocystaceae bacterium | reverse complement strand
GACCATGTACAGCGCGTTCATGCCGTTGGACACCATCTCGGTGTAGGGCACCGGATGCTTGGGATCACTGGTCCATTGTTCGAACGCACGCCGTTGTTTGGGCGCGTGCGTTGTCAGTTCTCCGTCCGCGGCGGCGTAGTACTGGACGCTTTTGGTGGTTGGTGGCCACTGCTCGAAACTACGCCACGTATTGTCCCCGGTCTGGAACACGCGCGCCTCGAATGCAGCCGGTGCGGGCCCGTCGGCAAATGTTGGCGAAAGAACGGCGCTTCGATCTTCGCTCGGTAATCCGCAGCCGTGTTTGCCCCGAACGGGATGTCTCCCAGCCGGTCGCCTTCGCTGCGACCCCATCCTCCGCGACGCCATGGGCCCATCACCAGGCGGTTGTCGACTTTGGGGTTCTTGGCCTCGATCGAGCGGTAGATGTTTAGCGACCCGTAGAGGTCTTCCGCGTCGAACCATCCACCCACGACCATCACGGCGGGCGCAACGTCGTGCAGGTGCGGCAGTAGGTTACGCGCTTGCCAGAAATCGTCGTAGTTCGGGTGCTCGATAGCCTTGTTCCAAAAAGCGATCTTGCCCTCGAAGTGGTGTTCGTTGACGTTCGACAGAGGACCTAGGTCCTGAAAGAAGCGGTAGCCGTCTGGAGTGCCATGCTCGAAGCGTGGCGGCCACTCTTTAGTTAGGCCATCTCGCTTGATCCCAAACCTGGCCAAGAAGTTGAACGCATGGGGAAGAAAGAACGCGCCGTGGTGGTGAAAGTCGTCGAAGAACCAGTCAGCGATTGGAGCCTGGGGAGAGACGGCAACCAACGCGGGGTGGGCGTTGATCATGCCCGCCGCCGCGTAAAACCCAGGGTAGCTGATACCCCACTGACCGACGCGACCGTTGTGCCCCTGCACGTTGGCAAGCAACCACTCGATTGTGTCGTAGGTGTCTGTGCTCTCGTCGACGTCTTGCTTCCCGCGCTTGGCGGCGATGTGCGGGGTCATGTTGACGAACTCGCCGCCAGACATAAAACAACCGCGCACGTCCTGATGCACGAAGATCCAACCCTCGTGGGTGAGTTCCTCGCTTGGCCCGATCTTGCCGGGCATCCCCGTGGGTCCGTATGGATCGACGGAATACGGGGTGCGCATGAGCATCATTGGCACCGGACCGACTGCGTTCTTCGGAGAGAAGATCGCGGTGAACAGTTCCGTGCCGTCGCGCATTGGGATGCGAGACTCGGTCTTGGTGTAGTTGGCGGCGATGTACGCGGCCAACTCGGACACTTCTTCGCTGGCACCTTCAGAGTCATCGCCGACGTCGTCGTCGGTCTCAAGCGAGGCCGATGCTGGAGCCGCTGGCGGAATCGACGCAGGGGTCTCGGGCGTGCGACACGACAGGGCGGCGATGCCAAGACTCGTAACCAATGGCCATCGGAGATCGAAGCGAGCGCGGTTCATGGCCCGCGGACCATAGCGCGCGTTCGATGAGTGCGTCGATGCCAGCGAGCCGCTACTGGACTACGGGGAGCATGCGCGGCCGCGACAGTGATTCGGTCGTCGGCAGCGACTCGCTCCACGGTTCAACTTCGAGTTCGAATACCCCAAAGTCGTAGGGCGCACCCGGTGCTCTCGCGGCATGCACGAGGGTCTCGCGTTGGCCCTTCTTCTTGAACTCGTTGGCGCGGTGCCAACAAAACGGGTAGTTGCCGCGGCGGCCTAACGTGCTGTGGGCCGTGAACGAGCAACCCGCCTGGCAAACGTCGGCGTAGTAGCAGCCTTTGCAAAAACCCCACAGCTCGTCCTTGCGACTGGTGCGGGTGAACGCCATCGCATTGTCCTTGAGCCAGATCTCCGCCAAGGATTCGTCGCGAACGTTGCCACCTGTATACGGCGCGGTGGGTAGGGACGGGCAGCCCTTGATCGTGCCGTCTGACTCGATGCCGAGCACCCACTTTCCCGCCGCGCATCCACTCCAGTAGCGGTCTTTGCCTTCCGGGCGATTGCGCAGCAACTGCTCGTGCGGGCCATAGTAGCCCATGTTGTTGCCTAGAGAGACGTTGAAGGCTCGCTCGGGCTTGATGCCATTGTCGCGGGCTCGCTTCATCGCGGAGATCTGGATCTCGGCGAGTGTGTCCATCACGTCGAGCACCATCCACGGTTGAAGGATCCACTCTGGGCGGTCGGCAGCTCGGCCCATCGGTGCCGTGATCTGGTTGCGCCACACGAGTACGCCCGCGTTCTCGAGCGCCTCTGCGGTCTCGCGCAGGTACGGTCGGTTCAACCGGTTGATCTGGCTATTGCTCGTAATGATCATGCCCACGTCGTGGGCGTTGTGCAGCGCTTCGATAGCGGCAACCCAGCTTCCCGGAGCATTGCGGAGCTCGTCGTGCACCGCTTGCGGTCCGTCGATCGACACGCCGACCGCGGCGAGACCCGCGTCTTTGAACCTTCGCGCTTTGCTTGCCGTGAATCCGCGGCCGCCGGTCTGCATCGTGACGCGCAGGCCCTTGTTGCTCATGTATTCGACGAGTTCGTAGACGTCGCTACGCAGGTACGCCTCGCCGCCAATCAGGGTCACTTCGCGAGCGCCAAGTTCGACAAGCGCGTCGGCGACCTTGAGCAGCTCATGGGTTTCCAGCTCGCTCTCTCGGGTGAACGCCCCCGCTCGCGAGCCGCAATGGGAACATGCGTGATCGCAACGCAGCGTGATCTCCCAGACGACATAGATCGGACGGGGACCGGAGTAGTCCGACGCCCGTAGTGTGCGTGCACTGCGGCTCACTGTGACAGTCTACCTCCAATCGCGGGGCCCGTGGCGTAGTCTTCTGCGGCCTTCGTGGCTCACTCGGGGGCGCGCAGTGGTGGCGCGAGCGGAGCCTGGATGGAATCAGCGGGGCCCGAGAGCTTGGGCTTGGGCTTGCTGCCGCCCGTTCCCATCTTGCATTGCCCCTCCAGAGTCCCGCCTTCTTCGATCAACAGCGAGCGCACGGAGATGTCGCCCTGTACCGCCCCGACTGCACCTATCACGAGGCGGCCCGACGCCGTGATGCGGCCTTCGACCTTCCCCGCGATAGTGATGTTGGGTCCCGAAATGTCGCCCGTGACCAGCGCGTCTTCGAGGATAGACACCTCGCCGCCCGCGTTGATATCCCCTTCAATTGCACCCGCCACCGTGAGCGACGAAGCGGTCGTCACGCTGCCGCGGATCGTCGTATCTTCGGTGATGAAGTTCGTCACGTTGGGCATACCCAATGCTACAACTTGTCGCGAAGCTTACCGAGCTGTCCTTTGAGGTCGCCGAACATGCCCTGAAGCGACTCGACTGCCCCATCCGCGGTCTCTCGAAGGGTCTTCTCCGCGTTTTCTAACTGGGGCTCAAGTGCTTTCCAGGTGTCTTTGGCTTCCTCGGATGCTTTCTTGGTGGCGTCCGATAGTTTGTCCTTGATCTCGCCGCCCAGCGTCTTGGCGTCCTGCAGATGAGACTCCAGCTGCGCGCGCCAGTCACCGGCGGCGGCCTTGCCTGGTGTGGCTTCGCTCTCTGCCTGGGCACCTGCGGTGGCGGTGTCGTCGGTGCTGGAGTTTTTCTTGTCGTCGGTATCGGCCACGGCATCACCATGGGGCCGCGGATGGCATCTGCCAAGGGGTGCGTCATGTGCGCATCATGTGAGCAGGGGCTGCACGTCACACAAGCAGCGATTTGCCCGTCTTCTCGACCTTCTTCGCGTCACCTTTTTGCAGCGGCTCGGGGATCGCCCGGCCGCGGATGGCTGCCGGTCGCTCGCCCACTCGCGCCAGCCAGGCGTGCAAGTGCTCGAGTCCTGAGGCGTCGATGCCCGACCACTCCCATGTCGATGCCCAACACCAGTTGGCGATGTCCGCGATCGAGTAGTCGCCGGCCAGGTATTCGTTGTCGGCGAGGTGGTTGTCCAAGACCGTCAGGAGACGCCGTCCCTCACGCTGGTACCGCCCGATGGCATAGGGGATTTTCTCAGGGGCGTAGCGATGAAAGACGTTGGCCTGGCCCATCATCGGACCCAGTCCGCCCATCTGAAACATGAGCCACTGGATCACACGAGACCGTCCGGCGACGTCGGTGGGCAGAAGCTTGCCGGCTTTCTCCGCCAGATAAATGAGAATCGCACCCGATTCGAACACGGCGAGGTCGTCCGCGTCACGGTCCACGATCGCGGGTATGCGTCCGTTGGGGCAGATCTTGAGAAACCAGTCCTCCTTCTGCTCGTCCTTCATCAGATTCACGCGGTGAACCTCGTACGGGAGCGCGAGCTCCTCCAGGACAACCGAGGCCTTCCAGCCATTGGGGGTCGAGGCGGTGTAGAGGTCGATCATTGCAAGCGACAGTACGTCGTCGGAGGTCACAGCGTTGCAGCGAAGTCTGGCTGAGGTCCGCGCGCGAGTAGGAACGGTCCGGGGTACTCTTTGCGGGATGTCTGCGCTGTCACTGGAAATCCGAAACATGGAGACCGAGGAGCGCGGAGAGGCCGAGTTCCCCGATGCCGAGGCGGCGCTGGCGTGGCTCAAAGAGCGACCCCACCTCATTGAGGTGCTTCGGCCGGTACAGCGCGACCTCGACCCCGATCTCGAGGCGAGGTTGCGCAAGGCGATGCGACCGTTGGACGACGCCGAGCGCGCGCGTCGTGATGAATTGGACCAGCAACGCGACGAGAAACGCCGCCAAGGCCTTCAGGCAGCGAACCGTGATGCGATCGCCGAAGAGCGCCCGATCTCAGGAGGCGAGGCACCGTTGATGGTGTTGGAGTGGGAGCGTGGCCGCGGTCTGTTGGTACGGGGCGACGACAAGGCAACCGTGCCCGCCGAGATCGCCAATGCTGCGCTCGAATGGATTCGCGAACGCGACCGGTGGGCACACAGTCGGCGCCAGCTCCTCGCTACCGCCACGCTCACGATTGAGAGGGCAGTCGCTGGCGGCG
>JAESSZ010000322.1 GCA_016763875.1 Nannocystaceae bacterium | reverse complement strand
GGCGGTGCGGGTCGACCGAGGACCGCCGCCGCCCCAAGACGCCGTCGCGGCGCAGGTGCAGCGCGTGCGCTCCCGCGTGGCCGAGATTTCTCCGTGGATGCACGTCGGGCGCGCGGAGGAAGCTCTGGCGGTAATGGTGACGCTGCTGGAGGAGTGCGACGAGCTTGGGTACTTGCCATTGCGCGCCGAGGTCCTGCTTGGGCTGGGGGACGCGCAGTCGGCCGCAGGTTTGGTGTCCGAGGCCGCGAGCACGCTGCGTGAGGCCGCGTTCACTGCGTTGGAGGCGGGGCATGATCGCGTTGGGGCGCGGGCGGCCATGTTCTTGATTCGGGTTGAGGGAATCGAGCGATCCGACTACGACGCGGCCGCGCTGTGGACCGAGCATGCCAAGGCGGTGGTCTCCCGGCTTGCCGAGCCGGGGCGGGTGGCGACTGAGCTTGAGTACCGGCAGTGTCGCGTGCTTTCAGATCAGGGCGACATCGAGGGCGCGCTGCCGCACTGCCGGGCGGCGGTTGCCTTGTCGACTGCCAACGTTGGACCCGAACACATCGATACTGTCAGCGCCAGACTCGCCCTTGGCATTGCGTTCTACATGGCGGGGGACCTCGATGAGGCCGAGCCCCGTTTTCGTGCCGCGTTGGTGGCCTCGCGCGCGTTGCACGGCCCGTCTCATCCAAGTCAGGCGGTGCCACTGCAGGCCCTGGCTGCGATCTGTTACTCACGGGATGGCGGCGCTGCCTGCGTCGATCCGTTCGAGCGAGCCTATCGGGCGGCGGTTGCCGGTTCGGGGCCGCGACACCCGGCCGTGGCGGACTACGCCAACAATCTCGCGTTGGCGTACCTAGGCGCGGGGCGTGTCGACGACGCTGAGGTGCGTGCGCGTCAGGCGATGGTCATCCGCGAGGCGACGGGAGAGGCGCACCCCGGGATTGCGGCATCGCATCGCATCTTGGGGGAGATCGCGGTCAAACGCGCGCAGCCTGAGCTTGCGCGCGAGCACTACGATGCGGCGATCGACGGTGCACGTCGGACTCGCGGGCCCAAACATCACGATGTCGTTGCGGGTCTGCGACTTCGGGCGACTCTGGCCCTCGAGCAGGGAGACAGGGTCTCTGCCATTGCCGACCTCGAGGCCGCACTGGTCGCGCAAGAGGGCATCACGATGCCTCCAGAGGACCTCGCCGAGTTGCAATGGAAGCTCGGGCAAGCGTTGCTCGTCGAGGACCCCGCGGCACGGATCCGCGCCGTGCGACTCGTCCGGGAGGCTCAGCAGGGCTACCCTGCCTCGGCGGTGACCCAGCACGCTGCGGTTGCGGCCTGGTTGCGCGAGCACGCCGTTGGACTTCCGCTCGCTAGCGAGTTGGCGGTCGAACGGTAGCCGCCGGTCAACGGATGACCTGAGTGCCGCCGACATTGGAGAAGAACGTCGGCATGGACGGCGATTCACCGTCGATCGACTCCATGGCATCGACCACGAACGCTGTGTCTTCCCAGATCGTTTCCCACGCTACCGTGTCCGGCGTTGTGTCTTGGACGAGTCTTCGTGCCAGCGACTTGTTCAGGGCGCCACCGTAGTAGGTGCTGAGCGAACCCGCGCCGCAGCCGAAGCTCGGACGATCGTGGGCCGTGGCGGTGAGAATCACGATGTTCGGGACCGCGGTCAGGGGCGACAGGGTGCCGTGTTCACCCGTGTCGCCGATGAAGCCGCCCGAGAAACACGCCTGGAGGACCACGATCTTCAGCGTCTCGTCCGGGAAGGCATGCAAGGTTTCCGCGAGGGTCTTTGGCGAGAGCATCAAGTCGCCAAGCTCCGCACCCGCCCGGTGCTCCGTGATGATCCGACGGGGTTGCGACAGGCGCGGGCCGGGTCCCGCCTGCAGCGCGATCACAGGTTGGTTGATCGCATCGAGTTCTGCGGTCGAGACCTCAAACTCCGCCACGATTTCGTCCTGGTCCTTGGTGTGCCCATGCCACGCCAGCAGCGGTGGCAACCCGTGCGAGGTCACGAACAAGTAGACCCAAGGCGGGTTGGTCCGCGCCACTCTCAGCAGGTCCGCACGAACCGTGGCTGGCTCGGCGCGCCGACAGTGCGTCAGGTGATGCTGCAGGGCGTCGTATTGCTCCCGATCTGCCCGCCACGCGTCCGCGTCGGGCTTGGCCCAGTAACAAGCGATGGCTTCGTTTTTGACCCCCGCTGCTGCCCACAGCTGTCGTTGAGTGACGATCTCCTGCGCGAAGTTGGCAATGTCGTCGCCGCCCGCGACGAGGAACACGTTGCTGTCGCGGGGTACCCGACCTTCCGAGTAAGGCTTGGCATCGAACGCGGTGGTGCGTTGCGGTTGCTGGACCGAGGCCGATGGCGCGGCCGGCCTGCATGCGAGCATCGGCAGGCACAGGGCCATCGATGTCCACTGGCCCATGTTGTTCACACGTGCGGCGCCTACGTCTCGTCGCAGGCGGCGACCGCTTGGATCTCGACCTGGAAGTGGTACGGCAGGCGCCGAACCTCGACGCAGGTTCGCGCGGGAGGTTGTTGGCCGGGAAAAAACGTCGCGTAGACCTGGTTGAAGCGCGCGAAGTTGGACATGTCGGTCAGGTAGATGGTGACCATCAAGACCTGCTCAAGGCTGGAGCCCGCTGACGTCAGCGTCCGCCCGAGGTTTTCCAGGGTCGTACGGACCTCATGTTCAAAGTCGCCGGGTCGTAGCGACACGTCGTCGACGTCGACCGCGGCGTGGCCGGAGGTGAACACGAGACCGCCGTGGCGACGGTGCCACGAGAACACCGGGCCGTGCTCGAGTCCGGAGGAGGCGGGCGTCTTTTCGGCGCTCACGAGGCAGTCTTCATACCACGTGCGTTTGGTGTCCGCACGTCGCTGGGTGCAGGCCTGCGGGTTACCTCCCGGAGGGGCCGCGCCACGTTGTTCACTGGGCGGCCGACCAACTCGCTGCGAGGTCGGCCAAACAGGCGTCGATGTCCGCCTGGTGGGTCCGGAAGCTCAGGACGCAGACCCGCAGCGTGAAGGCGCTGCCGTCGGCGACGGGCAGGGTGGTGCTGGAAAGGTAGACGCGCAGGCGTGCGTTGGTCTTCGCCATCCATTTCGCGTTGCGCTCGTTCCATGCGGGCAGTGGCTCAGATGGCGCGCGTTGCAGGCGGAAGGGGACGACCGAAAGCTGCGGCGCATCGACGATCTCGATCGGCGTCCCTTGTTCGATGAGCTTGCGGAGCCCGTCGTGGAAATATTGGGCCAGGGCAAGTTTTTCGGCCACCGCATCGCGAAACGCAGCCGCGCCGTGCAGCACCAGCGGAAGCCACAGCGCCAGGCCCCGAAACGGTCGTGACAGCTCGGGACCGTAGTCCGAGGGGCTCGGCGCCTCGCCGTCGCGGTCGAAGGCATTGAAGTCCTGCAGGTAGGGGGCGGCCGCGCCGTGGGCACTACGCAGCGCGGCGCCGTCCCGAACGAGGAGACAGCCCGCGCCGTAGGGCATGAACATGCCCTTGTGGGGGTCGAACGTGATCGAGTCGGCGCGTTCGATACCAGCGAGCAGCGCCTTGCCGCGCTCACACAGGACAAACCCGCCGCCGTACGCCGCATCGACGTGGTGCCACAGCCCGTTGGCCTGAGCGATGTCAGCGATGGCTGCGAGCGGGTCGACGGCCCCGGTATTGGTGGTTCCCGCGGCCGATACGACGGCGAAGGGCCGTAGCCCGGCATCGAGATCGGCCTTCACCTGGGCGGCGAGGTCGGCAGCGTCGAGTCGGTAGCGCGCGTCGGTGGCGACGATGTGCACGCCCCTCGAGGGAATCCCCGCGAGCGCAGCCGCCTTGGCCACGCTGTGGTGGGCCTGTGAGGAGGCGTAGAGCACGGCGCGCGAGTAGTCGCCACTATCGCCGAAGGCGCGATGGCGCGCGGTCACCAGTGCAGAGAAGTTAGCGAGCGAGCCGCCCGAGGTCAGCAGTCCGCGCGTCGATCCGCTGGGCAAACCGAACTGCCTGGCGAGCCACGCGATGACGTCGGCTTCGAGGCGGCACAGCGCGGGGGCGGCCGCCGTGAGGCCCGTGTAGCGGTTGAAGCTGTCGGCGATCAGAGTGGAGATCGCCGCAGACGGCAGCCCGCCGCCGGGGATGTACGCCAAGTACCCCGGACCTGCGGTACCGAGCGACGCCTGTGCCGCCCGTCCGACGCGGGCGAGCGCCGCGGGCATACCCCCGAGCAGCGGGCCCTCGGAGATCGGGATGCTGACCGCTTGGGCGACGGCCAAGCCTTGGGCCCCAACCGCGCCGCGGGCGGGCGCGTCGGCGAGTCCGTTGAGATGCGTGCGCACAACCTCCGAGGCCTGCGACAGCCACGCGGCCATCGTCGTGTCATCGGGCTCCAGCGGCCAACTGCGCCCGCTCATTGCTTGACCGTCGGGAACTTGGAGAGATCGCGGTAGCGCTCGCGGAGTTCGGTTTGTCGTGATGTCATGGGGACCACGCGACCGCGAATGACCACCGTTTGTGCGGCGCTGGACAACGCGAATGGATCGCCACGCCACACAACAAAGTTAGCGACCTTACCGGGCTGCAGCGAGCCGTAGTCGCCGTCCATGCCGTAGGCTTTGGCAACGTTGAGCGTGACTGCTTGCACCGCCGCATCGCGCGGCAACCCGTGCGCAATCGCGATCCCGGCCTCCTGGGCTATTTTTCGGGCGTTGTGAGCGCTACCCAGGGCGGCGATGGCAACGGTGACCCCCGCAGCGTGAAGCTGCGCGGCGCTACTCATCGACGCGCCGAGGCGATCGAGCGAGCCGGGGAGATTGCGCGAGGGCTGGACGATGACCACCGTACCGGCCTCCGCGAGCTCAGCCGCGACGCGGTGAGCTTGGGCCGCGCCCGTGATCGTGAGGGCTATTTTTTCACGTCGCGCAAGATCGATGAGAGCCAGGATGTCGCTGACGCGATCGGCGGCGACCACCAAGCGTGCCTTGCCGTCGATGATCGGCAGCAGTGCGGCCAGATCCGCGGGGTCGGCAACCAGGTCGCGGGTCTGCCCACGATCGTAGGCCGCCGAGTGGTCGCGCCAGAATCGTGCGTCGTCGAACGTGCGTTGGAGTAGGGCGAGGGCGGCGGCGCGAGAGTTGTCGACAACACGCGTAGAGAGCGTGCCGGAGACCGCAATCGCTCGCCGCGAGACGATGGTGCGGTGCTCGCCCACGACCAGATCGATCCATGCGACCTGACCCGCGAGCAGTCCGCCGCGGGGGGTTACGGCCGCGGAGGTGACCCCTTCGATGCGATTGATCGCCAGGAGACTGCTGTCGGCGTTGACCGCCACGCTGGCGTCGTACCCGGCGCGGATCAGCTGCTTGTCGGCGCGGCTGTCGTCCTTCGTCCCGTCCTCAGCGCTGATCTCGACCAGACCCAGCGCCGAGCCGGCCGCAATGAATCCCGGCGTGATGATGCACGGTTGTGCGGGCCGGGTTGCTTCGTCTGCCGCCGTGCCTTCGGCAGCGGGGCTGACGGCAACGATGCGTGCGCCTTGGGTCGTGATCGTCGCGTTCGTGAGCACGGTGCCGTCACCGGTGTGGATCGTGCATCCCGCGAAGCTCAACTTCCCCGGGGGCTTTCCGTCTCCCAGTACGAGCGTCGTTGGTTTTGCCGGGGCGGCCTGTGGTGGGTTTGGTTTGGTCTGCGATACGGAAGCGTTGGCCGTCGCGGTGAGCAGTCCGGTCTCAAAATCGCTGTGCGGGGTGAGCTGGCCGCGCTGGTACACGGTCTCGCCTTCGATCAGAACGCGCTGGGCGTGGGCGTAGACGGACAGCGGATCGCCGTCCCACACTACGAGGTCGGCGAGCTTCCCGACCTCGATCGTCCCGACCTGGTCTTGTACCCCGAGCGCCCACGCTGCATTCGCCGTGATCCATCGCAGCGCCTCCTCGTCGGGAATCGTCAGACCGGCCCTGCGCCCCGCCCACATCGCTTTTGCCGCCTCCTGGTTGAGGCGTTGGATTCCTTCGGCGCTGTCTGAGTGGATGATAGCTCGCGCACCCGCGGCCCAGACCATGGCCGCGTTCTCGCGGATCCCGTCGAACGCCTCGGCCTTGAACCCCCACCAGTCGGCCCACACCGAGGCCGCCGCACCGTGTTCGGCGAGCAGGTCCGCTATTTTGTAGGCCTCGACGGCGTGATGGAAGCTGCGGATCTTGAAGCCGTAGTCATCCGCGAGTTGCATCATCAGCGCCATTTCGTCGGCGCGATAACAATGGTTGTGGACGAGGATGCGTCCCTCCAACACACCGACCATGGTCTCAAGACCAAAGTCCCGCGTGGGAGGAGCGGGTGGCCCCGAGGAGGACTCGGAGTGTTTGTCGCTGTGGCCGCGGCGTGGGTTGTCCTCAGCGCGGCTCGCCCTCGTCTTGGATCGGGTCAGTTTCTCTCGGTAGCGCTCCCAGCTACGTTGGTACTCCTTGGCGGCCTCGAACTTTGCGCGGAAGCCCGCCATGTTGCCCATGCGCGTGGCCGGTCCGCTCTTTTTTCCGTACACCCGCTTGGGGTTTTCGCCGCACGCCATCTTGAGGCCGAACGGAGCGCCTGCGAAGCGAGCTTCGGCGACGCGGCGGGCGTGCGGATAGGTCTTGACCACGACTGAGCGCCCCCCGATAAGGTTGGCCGAACCGGGCAAGATCTGCATCGTGGTGACGCCGCCAGCGCGCGCGCGTTCGATCTGCGGATCTTGCGGCCAGTACCCGTCCTCGGCGCGCACCTGGGGCGTGGTCGGCGAGACGGTCTCGTTGCCGTCGGCGTGCGCGGTGAAACTTGGCGCCGCGTAAACCCCGAGGTGCGAGTGGGTATCGATGATCCCAGGGGTGAGCGTTTTGCCCGAAAGATCGATGATCGTGGCGCCGGCCGGCACGTCGAGTCCCACACCCACTGCGGCGATCCTGCGGCCACGTAGCAGCACGTCGGCCTTGGGGTAGTCGGTACCAGCGGCGGTCATGACCCGTGCGCCGCGTAGCAGCACGACAGCGCCACCCGCGTGCTCGCGCGAGGGCCGGATGGCGTTGGCGTCATGTTTGGGCGGCGCGTTGTTGACCGCGGGGTCGGGGGCCGACGTTGCCGCCTTTCGCGGGGTGCAGGCTCCCAGCCCGAGGGGGAGCACAAGCGCGACGAGCACCAACATCGTGCACCTGGCCAACCGTACGAGCGCATGTCGCGTGGTGAATTGCGGCCCTCGGTCGCGGTGGTGGGGCGCGGCTGGCGACAGGGCTCGCTGCATGCGGAGGACGCTACGCCGCCCACTCAGAGGGCTGCAAGGGGGCTTTACCTGGCGAGGTCGCGTTCTCAGAAGCGCTCCAAGTAGTCCGACCTCCCATTTCGCACTAGTCGTCCGATCCAGGTCAACTCACGCGTGTTTGAGTCGGTGAGCGGCCGTCCGTCATCGGGCTGTGGCTCGCAAACGAAACAATGCAAAATACCGTGTTTCTGGTCTGCGGATGCGTGCCTGGGAAACCGCAGTCTCGTCTTTCCTGGCTTTGTGGTGGGTGCCTAGGCCGATGGCGGCCAGTCGTACGCCACCATAATACCCCGCTCTCGACGTATAAATACGATTATTGACGACTTCACACTTGAGATCTCCGTCCCAGTGGCTCTGACGCGACTCCTGGCCGTGTTTACAGCGTCGCATAACCCTTGTACTCCGTGCCTAGCGGGACCTGCCAAGCCCCGTTTTGAAGGATTGCGACACCATGCGAGTGATTGATCTCAACACCAAGCTCAGCCCGTTCGCTCTTGCGATGCTGCTGCCTCTTGCCCTGTCCGCCTGCGCCGACGACACCTCGTCGGGCGACACCGATGACGATGGCACCACCAGCACGGGCGGCCCGTCCGCTTCGGCAACTGCGCCAACCACTGTCTCGACCACGGACCCGATGACCGCGCTGGACACCGGTACCGACGGTGACACCGACCCCGGCGAGGATACTGATACCGGAGACACCGATACCAGTGCCGACACCGATACGGGAGAGACGGACACGGGAGAGACGGACACGGGAGAGACGGACACGGGAGCTACGGACACCGGTTCCGGCTCTTCGAGCGGTGGCATCGAATGTGGTGATGGCGTCGCCGAGGGCATGGAGGAATGCGACGGCGATGACATCGGCGACGCGACCTGCCCGATCGCGGGCGAGGTTACCTGCGCCGACGACTGCACGCTCGACATGGCCGCTTGCTCGGACGTTCTCATCGTCTGCAACATGCCCGCCGCCGACCTCGGCGCTGATCAGACCCCTGAGGCGCCGCTGCTCGACGTCATCACGCTCGCCGACGATCTGTTTGTCACCGACGTGAACGTGACTGTCGACATCACGCACACCTGGATCGGCGACGTCACGGCGGCTATCGAGTCCCCCGACCCCGTGGCGTTCAGCCTTCTGTACAACCGCGATTGCAATGGGGCGGCTTGGGACGACATCGATGCGCGTTACGACGACGATGGTGTGGCGCTGGTGTGTTCGGACATGCCTCCGGCGGTCGCTGGCGACGTTGTGCCGCTCACCGAGCTAGGCGATCTCATTGGTATTAGCGCGATGGGCGACTGGACGTTCGTCGCGTGGGACAACGACTCATCCGTCGATGAGGGCGTCCTCAACGAGTGGTGCCTTGAGCTGACCTTGTCGGCCGATGACCCGGTGACCTGTGGCGACGACACGGCCCACTACGGCGAGGCGTGCGATGGCGTTGACCTCAACGAGGCCGACTGCGCCGACCTTGAGGGGTTCATCGCTGGCGATCTTGCTTGTGCCGACGACTGCTCGTTCGACACTTCAGCATGCGTCGCGCCGGGCTGTGGCAATGACATCCTGGAGCCTGCAGACGAGAGCTGCGAGGGTGACAACCTCGACGGTGCCGACTGCGAGAGTATCGACGGCGGCTTCATCGGCGGCACGCTCGCCTGTGGCGACGACTGCTCGTTTGACACCTCGGGTTGCACCTCCCCGACGTGTGGCGACGCAACCATCGAGGGTGACGAGGAGTGCGTAGGCGACGACCTTGAGAACACGAACTGCGACGACCTACCCGGTTTCGTCGACGGTACCCTGGCCTGTGACCCGGTGAGTTGCACGTTCGATACGAGTGGCTGCAACTCGGCGTGCGGCGACGGTGCTGTCACCGGAGACGAGGAGTGCGACGGGACGTCGATTGGCGGTTCGAGCTGCGATGATCAGGGATTCGTCGGCGGTTCGCTCGACTGTGATGATGGCTGCGGCTTCGACGTATCGGAGTGCAGCGACACCGTGCTTGCGTACTGCTCGGCGCCTGCAATCACGATCCCGACCACGGGGCCGCCCAACCAGGTCACCGACACGATCACGGTCGTCGACGTCGCGAACGTCGCCGATATCGACATCTTTGTTGATCTCACGCACACCTGGAACGGTGACGTGTTGATCAGCATCACCGACCCGAATGCCACCAGTGTTCAGATCCGTGGCGATGACGTATGCAACTCCAACAACGATGACATCTACGCGTTCTTCAACGACGAAGCGCCAGGCGTCGCAGACTGTGATGAGGTCAACGGGCCAGGCATCGAAGGCAACATCACGCCGACCGAAGCGCTCAGCGCCTTCGATGGCGCTGCCATCAACGGCGATTGGATCATCACCATTGACGACACTGCTGGCGGCGACGGCGGTACGTTCAATGAGTGGTGCATCTACGTGACCGCGGCACCGTAAGGGCCCGCGCCACGACTTGAAAAAGGGGCAGGCCGCGATTCGCGGTCTGCCCTTCTTTTTGTTCCACGGGCCTGGCCCGAACCCAGGTAAACCGTCGGCCTCGCCTACCGGGCTGTCTTCGGTGCCGCGAGTCTCCAACCGGAGGGCACTGGTGCCAGCGGCAGCACGTACTGGCGATTGGCTCTGCGATCGAGCGCGGGATACTCGCGTCGCACCCGTTCGGTGACGACCTGATCTTCGGAGTGCGGACGAAGCTCGTCCCACCTCGCGCGGTGCTCCGCCGCGAGTGGGGCATCGCCCTGCTCCTCGAAAATCTTGGCCAGCAACGCATGGGCGCTCAGGTTCTCGGGGTCGATCTCCAGCACGCTGCGCAGCGTGGCGATGGCCTCGTCGGCTTGCTCAAGTCGGTACTGCGAACGGCCCCGCATCACCAACAGCGCTCGGTCCTGTGGAAACGCTTGCAACGCGACTTCCAGGGCCGTCAACGCGGCAGCATGCTCCCCGCGGGCCGCTCGTACGCGGGCCAGCAGCCAGGCGCCAGTTGGATGGCCGGGACTCAGTCCGTCGGCGTGGCGCACGTGACGTTCGGCCAGATCGAGCGCGCCATCGTCGAGTGCCGCACGGGCTTGATCGAGCCAGGGGCCCGGATCGCCGGGCAGTCGCTCAGCGGCCGCAGCGGCCGCTTGCTTGGCTAGCGCGGTGTCTCCGCGCAGCAGGTGGCCGATGCCCAGATTCCGCAGGCGTCGACCCGTGTCTTTGTCTTGCGGTGGCTCGGTCGCAACCGGGGCGGTGGCGGCCACACTCAAGGTGGTCGCGGCGAGCACCGTCACGGGCATCGCGGCGGCATCGGGTCCGAGTACGAACTCGACGTAGCCGCGCGAGAGTTTGCGGTCGAGCACCCGAACCTCCACGGTGCTCGCTTGTGTCGGGGCAGCAAACGCCACCCGAATCACGTCGCTGGCGCCAAGCATGATGCGGCGGCTGCTCAGGACGGCGTGCGCCGCTTCTACGTCGTGTTGGGTCAGGGTACGACCGTTGCGATCGACGAGTACGGCGTTCCACAAGTGTGCGTCGGGATCGAGTTCGCCCTTGGGGGTCAGCCATCCGCTGCCCTCGATGACCGTGCCGTCCTCGCCGCGCAAGGTGACCTCCAGCCAGGACTCTCGAAGATCAACGATGCCGCCAGGAAAGAGGTGGCCGGAGGCCTCATTGCGCACGACGATGTCGAGCACAACAGAGGCCTGTGGGGGGGCGGCCATCGAGCCGCCCGGCGCAAGTAGCCGTAGTGTGTCCCCGCCTGATTCGACCTCGACCGCGGTGATATCGACGCTGACCGCTCCAGCCATGAACGCCTGGTTGCGCGCGACCCAGGCTTCGTCGCCCAGCGCTCGGGGAAGTGCGGTGTTTGAGCCCAAGAACGCGTGGTCGGCCACCGTCCCCTCGATCGCGGCCGGGTCGTCGGATGG
>JAESSZ010000026.1 GCA_016763875.1 Nannocystaceae bacterium | reverse complement strand
TCCGAAAGCGACAGCGGCGCGGACGGATCGTACCCGGACATCCCGGGGACGCCTGAGCCACCGACCAGCGAGTCCAGCGGCAGAGACCCTGCCGCGGCGGTGTCGCCGTTGCTGTCGTCCAACGAGCGGATCTCAGCGAACTCATCATCGATGAGCCGCAAGATGATGTTGGATCCTCCGGCCGTCGACTCCTCGACCGACGGCACTTCTTCCCGCAGGGGGGAGAGCAACTCAGAGACGTCCCGCGCCGAGACCTTGAGTTTGCGGGAGAATAAGAACGCCAGGAGATCGTCGGCGAACTCGCTCGCGTGCATGTAGCGGTCGGCGGGCTCACGCGCCAACGACTTTAGAAGGATGGTCTCGAGGTCGGGAGTGACACTCGGGTTCTGCGACATGATCGAGGGAATCTCGGCGGCGCGGACTTGCTCGACGGTCTGGTAGTCCGACTCGCCCAGAAACAGGCGACGGCCGGTCAGGAGTTCGTACGCCAAGATCCCGACCGCAAACAGGTCGGCGCGGTGGTCGACCGTCTGGCCGCTGGCCGCCTCGGGGGACAGGTAGGAGAACTTGCCTTTGACGACGCCGGGATCCGTGGTCTCGAGCTGCGTGGTGGCTTTGGCGAGGCCGAAGTCGACGAGCTTCACCTCACCGTTCCACGACACCAAGATGTTGGGCGGGGAGATGTCGCGGTGGACGATCCCAAGGTTTTGGCCCGTCTCCGGATCACGCAACGAGTGCGCGTAGTCCAGGCCCTTGAGGACCTCGTTGAGCAGCCAGACAACGATCTGCACGGGCACCAGCGAGCGACGCCGGGTGAAGTGTTGCAGGACTTTCTTGAGGTTTACGCCCTCAACGAACTCCATCACGATGAAGTAGGTCGAAGAACTCTTCCCGAGGTCGAAGACCTGGACGATGTTCGCGTGATTGAGGTGCAGCGAGAGCCGCGCCTCGTCCAGGAACATGCGGACGAAGCGGTCGTCTTTTAGGAGCTCGGGAAGGATGCGCTTGATGGCAACCTTCTTCTTGAAGCCCGCCATCGACTCGGCTTCGGCCACATAGACCTCCGCCATGCCGCCTGAATCGAGCTTGTATAGGGGCCGATAACGCTCCGAAGACATGGCGAGGGACGCTGCGGTCGGCGATCTTGTGGGCGGCGGGTGACACCGCGGCTCGATCGGCCGACGCCGGCGGGATTGTACACGAATGTGCGGCGGCGCCCTGTGCTCGTCAGGTGATCAGGGGCTTGGCGTCGGGGCGGTTGGGGCCGGGGCGGAGCGCCCCACGGACGTTGGGTGCTTGTCCGGGGCCTTGGTCCGGGCGGTTGGGGGTCGTAGCCGGAAAGTTCGAGCCGGATCGCCCCGACCCACATGTCGCTTTCCATCACGAGCGGCACGCGGCGATCGTCGTCGCTCAGCCACGCGCGCAGCGTGAACACACGCTTGCCCGGGATCGGTTGGTCGTAGCGGTCCACTCGCGTGATCCGGCCATCGATGCGCTGGGTGTCGTCTTTCGACAACCCCATGGCAAGCCCCACGCTGGGCATGCTGTCGAGGCGGGTGCGGCCGCACGATTCAATCTCGACGCGCATGAGCGTCGTGCCGTCGATCACGTGGGCGGTGACTTTCTCGCCCTTGGCCAGTCGCAGCGAGCGGACCCACGCCATCGCAGCCATCGGATCGAAGGTGTCCAGCGGCGCCAGTTTGAGTTTCTTGCGCGTCTTGTCGTCTTTTGTATCGGTGATGCGGACGTGCCCGCGGCCTTCGTACGCGTGCTCGGTGACCCGGTGTTTGTATTTGCGTGGGGCCCACCCGGAGTAGTGCAGCACGTTGACGCTGCTGATCGCCGCCCCGGTCCGTGCGTCGACGTAGGTCACGATGTCGTCGGTCACCGACGCGAGCAACGAAACTACGCCGCTGGTGCGGGCATGCCCCTCGATTCTGATCGTGGCTGCACCCGCGGGTCGAGGGCCGCGTGGATCGGGCTCGACCCTGACGATCCGCGCCTCCGCGAGCCCGGCCGGGTTGCCGGCAAAGGTCACGTCGAATCGAAATCGCTCCCCGGGGCGCAGCGTGTGTCCGAAATCGGGCGGCGGGTGGCCACGGGTCCGGCGGCGGCGTTTGTCGACGAAGGCCGGTTCAGCGAGCGAGCGACTGAATCCACCCAGTGCAGGGGCGGCGCCGCGCCCTTGCAGGGACTTGCCACGGGGCCGGCTCACGGCGACCACGGGCGGGCTCTTGAACGTCGGCATCGTGGCGGCGTCGAGCGGGCGTTGGGCACCCGCAGGGGCGGCACTTCCGCGACGTGTTTTGGCTCGGCGACGCCGCGCCGTTTTCTTGGCTTGTTCCGCGTTGCCCGTCGGGTCTTCGACGAAACCCGCGGGCTCCCCGCTGGACGCCAAGGATGGACGGGGTGGGGCCATCACGAGCAGCAGGGCGCTGCCTGCAAGCAGGTGGCGGGCGAGTCGGGGCGGGAGCAGACGCGTCACGGACAGTTGCCGAGCTTAGCAGGCCGAGCAGAGACTTCGAGCCGCGATGTGTCGCGGCGCGAGTTCTCGCTGGGCCAGCGAGCCGTGGCGGGGTTCCGAGGGCGCGTGTTGGCCGAGCCACGGTCGCTCCGTGACCGCGGGCAGGCACCTACAGCCGGTTCCGAGCCACGTGGCGACGATGCCGGTCACTCACCCATCGAGGACGGCGGCAACCGAGTCGGTCGTGAGCACGCGTTCAAGGAAGTGCTCAACCGCTTCATCGTCGGCCCGCTCGACGCGAGCGACATCGGCGTCGCTCACCTTGCCGAATTTGACGCGAAGCAGCGTGAGGACCGTCGCCCCATCGCTGAACGTCTTCTTGAAGAAGGTGTCGTGCGGTCGCTTGGTGTTGTCGTCAGGCATCCAACGGCGGCGACTTCGCGCTACGTGCGTCCGATTCTCTCGGTTCCCCAGCGTGCAGCGGCGGGGTACGATGCCCGTTTCTGTGCTCGAGCCACCGTCAGCAGACACGACCCCGCTGGTCGTCACCCAGGGCGATCCGGACGGGATCGGACCGGAACTCTTGCTCGCCTTGGCGGCAGACGGCGAGCTGGGCCCCCACGATCGCGTGTTTGCAAACCCTGCGGTCTTGGACCGGGTGGCGGCCCAGGTGGACCGGCCGTGGGCGCGCGCTGGCCGAGCCGCG
>JAESSZ010000321.1 GCA_016763875.1 Nannocystaceae bacterium | reverse complement strand
GGCAGGCGCGCAAGCCGTGTTAGCGTCGCTGCAGTCGGTGGGCTGCGCGCCTCCGATCTTTTTACCCTCGCGGGCCGCCTGCGCCCGCTGCGATTGAAGGACTATCCATCATGAAGCGTTCCCTGGTCTTGAACACTCTCGCGAGCGCCTCGCTCCTTCTGACCGTTGCTTGCTCAGGCGATGATGGTGGCGGCAACGCCGACGGCTCCGACTCGACAGCCACGGCCACTGCACCAGACGGTGACGACGACGGCAACGAGTCGCCCGACGACGGCAACGAAACGCCCACGAACACCCCGCCCGACACCGGGATGCCCGACACCGGCACCGACGACAACGATACGGGCGACACGACGGACGACGGACCGGACACCGGCAGCGACGACACAACAGGCGGAGTCCCGGCGTGTCCGTACACCCCGGTTGCAGGCAATCCGAGCTTGGCGCTGCAGTTGGTCGCGGACGGCTTTGATCGTCCGATGCTCGCGATGGGTGATCCCGCTCAGCCCGACCGCCTGTTTGTGGTCGAGCAGGGGGGGACGGTTAAGATTCTTGAGCCTGGGATGTCCAGCGCGCCCGCTGAGAACTTCCTCGAGGTCAACTCGTCCAATGCAGGAAACCCTGTCCTAAGTGCCGAGGCCGGCACTCTGGGATTTGCGTTCCACCCGGATTGGCCCAGCGATGGCCGTGTCTATGTCAGCTACAACCGAGCTGCGGGTGGGGGAACAATCATCGAGGAGTACACCGTTGACGCGGCCGACGGGAGTCAGGTGGACCCGGCTTCGGGGCGAGTCGTGATGGCCTTGGGTCAGCCGGCGAGTAACCACAACGGTGGGATGATCGCGTTTGGGCCGGATGGCTATCTCTACATCGGCATGGGTGACGGCGGCGGTGGCGGCGACGAGTTCAACACCGGTCGGAATCCGAGCCAACTGCTCGCCAAGATGCTCCGGATCGGCGTCGAGCCGGATGGGACCCCAGACAATCCGGTCGCTTGCGATGTCTGTCCGGATCTCGGACCGCTCGACTACACGCTTCCCGCGGACAACCCCGGCGTCGACGGCACGCGACCGGGGTGGGCGCCAGAGATTTTCGCGATGGGGCTGCGCAACCCCTGGCGCTTCAGCATCGACGTCACCAACGGCGAGATCATCGCGGCCGATGTCGGGCAGAACGCCTGGGAAGAGATCGACGTCATCACGCTCGGCGCCGACTACGGATGGAGCGACATGGAGGCCGACCACTGCTTCGGCGGGGGGGGCTGCGCAACTGGTGCGGGCTTGAACCAGGTCAATGGCGACGGAATCACCGCGCCGATCTACGAGTACGGGCACGATGACGGTTGCTCGATCACGGGCGGGTCGACTTACCACTCGTGCGAGGTGCCTGACTGGGACGGGACGTACATTTTCGGCGAGGCTTGCGACGAGTGGATTCGCGCGATTCGTTGGGACGGGAGCGCGACCGAAACAATTCCCGGGTTGCCCGATTTCGGCGAGCCGATGATCGGCAACGGTTGGAATGCTTGGGGCGACGTCTTCGTCACGACCGTCACTGGCAACTTGGGCGGTCCTGCCGGGAACGGCAAAGTCTACCGCTTGGCCCCCGAATAGCCACCGATATGCGTCCGCCGGCAATCGGCGGGAACCAAACATGACGCCGTGCGTTCCAACGAACGTGCGGCGTCGTTCGTTTTCGTTGTTGGCCCTCGCGGCCTGCGTTCCTGGAGAGAAATCCCCAACCGGAGAGGCCGGGACCATACCGCCGCACGATGGCGATGAGCGTACGCGGTCGATGCCGCGCGCCTCCGGAGACGTCGCCCAAGACACCCAACCGGTGACCGCCGACGCACTCGCCGCGCGCGTCGAGGCGCTCACCGCAGAGTTCGGTCCGCGCGGTTTTTCCGTGATCGCCCAGTCCCCCTGGATCGTTCTGGGCGACGAGAGCCACGCGGAGGTCCAGCGGCGTGCAACCGGGACCGTGGCGTGGGCGAGCAGGCATCTCGCCGACGCATTCTTCTCCCGCGACCCTACGGTCATCGTCGAGATCTGGCTGTTTCGCGACATCAACTCGTACATGGCCCACGCCAAGTCGATCTTCGGCGACGAGCCCGATACCCCGTTTGGCTACTACTCGTTCGCGCACCAAGCCTTGATCATGAACATCGCCTCCGGTGGCGGCACGCTGGTGCACGAGATGGTGCACCCACTCATGCGCGCCAACTTCCCGGCCTGCCCGTCGTGGTTCAACGAGGGCCTCGCGTCACTGTTCGAGCAGTGCGGCCAAGAAAACGGGCGCATCGTCGGCTACACCAACTGGCGCCTCGCGGGGCTGCAGCAGGCCATCGCCGACGGCACGGTCCCGAGTTTCGAGACGCTGTTAGCGACGACCGAAGACGGATTTTACAGCGACGATTTGGGCACCAACTACGCCCAGGCGCGCTACCTCTGTTACTGGCTGCAGGAGCAAGGGAAGCTGCGGGCGTTCTACCGGGATTTTGTCGCCACCGCGGAGGCTGACCCCACCGGGATTGAGGCGCTTGCTCGCCACGCAAACACCCACGACCTCGGTGCTTTTCAGCGCCAGTGGGAGGCGTATGTGACTCGCCTTCGTTTCGAAGCCTAGCCGCGGTACCTTGGCGGTCGCTTACGCCATGCCGTTGCTTCCGGAAAACGCCGAGTGTTTCGTGTCTGTGTTCAAGGCGGGGGCACTGGCCCGGATCGGACACGATGTCATGTTGCAGTTCCAAGGGATGACGCTGACGGTCGCCGAGGACCAGTCGATGCGCGCCGAGTTCCGAACAGACTCGTTGCAGGTTGTCGGTGCACTCAAGGACGGTCGTCCGCAGCCGGGTCTGCTGTCGATGAAGGACAGCAGCGACATTGCCGGCAACATCCGCAAGGTGCTGGAGCCGGGGCGTTTTCCGGTCGCTGTCTTTGAGTCGACTTCAGTCCGGGACGGAAAAGACGCGCTGGAGATCGTCGGTGAGCTGACCCTGCACGGTGTCACCCGTCGCGTGCAGGTCCGCGCCGAGCGAGCCGACGGCATGGCGACCGCCAGGGTGGTGGTCAACCAGAGTGACTACGCGATCAAGCCGTTCAAGGCGTTGCTCGGGGCGCTGCGGATCAAGCCCGAAGTGTACGTCGAGATCCGCGTGCCTTACGCCGACGCGTAACGCCGAAGGCCGGAAGCAGGAGCCACCATGCCGCGCCGCCCGGTCGCCGTGTGGTCCGGCAAGAGCATCCCCCGCCATCGTCGTCTTGTCCGGCGGTGTCGGTCTCGGTGTCCGTCGCTGCGGTGCCACCGTTAGACGTTGAGTCGTTACCTGGACCGGAAGGACCATCGCCCTGGGTCGTGCTCGGACCCTCTCCACCCGCGGTCGTATCCACGGTTGCGCCCGTGCTGTCGGCGGCACCTGAATCGCTCGAACCTGCGATCGCCCCAAACCCCTCGATCGATACGACGAACTCCGCCTCACCAAGCAGCATCGGCGGCGCGCCCCCTGCGGTGTCGAATAACATCGCAACCTCGCTGCCGGCTTCGTTGGTTTCGTTGTCGTTGGCGAGGAGTTCGATGTAGCCCGGGGTGTTGATGAGGTACCAAAGCCGGGCGGTCACCGTGAGCTCGTCGTCGGTGGTGTCCTCGGGCGTTGCATCCACCACGTCCGGCGCGCCCGGGAACGTGTACGCAGCGACGTCGTAGTTTGGCCAGGTTCCGTCACCCTGCAGCGTGTACCGGTCTCCCACGGGGTCGGTCTCCGGGTTGGCCACCATGCCGAGTGCGGGATGCGCGTATCTTCGACCCAATGGTCATTGAGCAGCAGGTGCTGCGTCGTCCCGCTCGCAAGCTCTACGGCCACGCCTTGGTAGGCACGGAGTTGTCCGTTGTCGGTGGGTCCGACGCCGGTTTCGAATGCGCCCGAGGTCCACACGACCTCGTCGTTGTAGGTGGCCTCCACCTCGATCGACATGACGCGGCCCTCGGAGTAGCCGGTCGGGAGTTTGTGTCCCGAGTTGTTGGTGATCGTGACCGCAAGGTCGGTGAGGCCGTCCCCGAGGTCGACGCTCGCGGGGCCGTCGAGTTCCACGGTTGCCGCGGTCGCCAAAAACGCGTCAAGACGCTCGATCGTGTTGTCGTAGTAGAAGTCGAGTACCTCGCCCGAGCCTTCGCTGTCACCGTACTCCTGACGTAACAAGGTCAGCACGAAACGGTTGGCGCCAACGAGGTCATGGCGGCGGCCGCCCTCTGGGTGCGAGGTGAAGTTGACGAACGCACTGCATGCCGCCATGTCTTGCACCGCGGGCATGTGGCAGTCCTGGCAGGACGCGAAACCCTCGCCCTCGGCCGCGTAGTCGCTGTTGGCCCACTCGCTATAGGTCCTCTGCTCGTTGAAGTTCGGTGCAATCTGAGTGCCTTCTTCGTCGAGTCGGGCCCGCGGTGTCGACACGTCGTGGCACGTGCCGCACAGCTCGGAGCTTCCCGTGAACGGATCTGCGATGTAGGGGTGTGGCGGGGAGTTGGGCTCGACGTAGTCGTCCCACGGACCGCGCCGCGGCACCACGCCGTTCACGGGGACGTCATCAATGTGATAGCGCGCGTTGCCCAGTGGATTGGGGCTGTCGTCCTCCATGCGGTGGCACGCCTCGCAGGTCACGCCGTCGAAGTCGGCGGGCTGCAGATCTGTGATCTCCGTGGCGTCGCCGCGCCCGTTGAGGAATGCGCGCGGGGAGTGGCAGCGAATACAGTCGACGGTTTCGCCCGGATGGTCCTGGTCTGCGAGTGCCACCCCGGCCCAAAACACCGGGTCGCGAGCCGCGTTGGCCATGAGCGAGCCCTGCCACCCAATGAACGGCGAGTACAACGGATCTTCGACGTGGATGTCCGCGTTGCCGAACGAATGGCACATGAAGCACTCTTGGGGCTGGCGTAGGTCGTTCGAGAGGTCACCCGCGGGTGTGGGGTCGGCCGCAGCCTCGGGCGCCGCGAGCACGGTGCCGGCCGCGGCCGCAATGGCGAGAGCCGCGGAGAGCCGAGTCCTGGAGACCCGGGTTGCGCCCGTCCCACTCGTCACTTGCCGTCCCCGATTGCTCTCAATAAAACGCCGCAAAGCCATGATGCGCTATCGTATCCCACGATGGTGCGCCAACACGAAGCGCTGCGACCGACCCTCCTTCCCGCACTCCTGTTTTTTGCAGGGTTGCATGGGTGCTCCACTCCAGCCGCCACGGGGACTCCGCAGCCGAGCGAGGACGCACCACCAGGGCGCGGCCGTGTCGTCGGACATGTCGGCAACGACGCCAGCGGGCGATCTTCGATGCCGGACTGGGACGCGGTCGCCAAGAAAATCGAGCAGCGCATGCGCGGCCGGTTCCCCGACACCCTGCCCAACGCAGACGTGGCGTGCGCCAAGATGCTGTCCGCGGCCAAGGAGCACTACACGCAGAGCGACGGCGCGGACTCGCCAGCGGTGGCTGCCATCGCCGCGACACACGACGCCGATCACGCCCAGTGTCAGCGAGAGACGGGCGCGCGTGCGGCCTGGTGCGTCGCGACGCTACTGGCCGACGACGTCGGCGAATACCCGTGGCTTGTAGACCAGTGTAGCCGTGCGTTCCCGACCTCCGCGGACCTCGATGCGGATCCCGGTCCCCAGCCGGCGCCAGCCGCGGTCGTCAAGGCGCCGCAGCTCGAGGCAACGTTTGTCGGGGATGTGATCTTCGGCCGGTATCGGGCGACCGGGTACGACCCGATACCCGAGGGCGACCACAAGGTCTTTGGCCCGATGCACGCGGCGCTGCAGTCCGATCTGCTTGTGGGAAATCTCGAGACCCCGTTGGTTCGCGACTTGCCGATGGACAGCCCGATAGGCTCGCGATTTCGTTTCGGCGCCTCGCTTGAGCACGCCAAGAACCTCGTGACGGCGGGGTTCTCGGTGATGAGTCTGGCCAACAATCACTACTACGACATGCGTCTGGACGGGCTGACGCAGACGCCCGTCTTGCTGCGAGAGCTCGGCCTGACTCCGATTGGCGCGGCTCGGGCCGAAGACCCCTTGTTTCGCGTGGAGACGGTCACGCGCAACGGGTGGAAGATTGGTTTCATCGCGGTCTCGACGCGGCGCAATGCACCCAAGCGCGACGGGGTTCCCGAGCTCCCATTCTTGTCGACGCGTGTCATGGGCGAGGTGCTGTCGCCGTTGGTCGTCGAGGCCAAGTCGTCGCACGATCTCGTCATTGTGGTCGTGCACTGGGGCAACGAGTACGCCGAAGATCCCGACTACGTGCAGGTCAAGGCCGCCCACGCGTTGGTCGATGCTGGTGCCGACATGGTCGTCGGACATCACCCGCACGTCCTGCAGGCGGTCGAGGCTTACGGCGACGGCCTGATCGCGTACTCATTGGGCAACTTTCTGTTTGAAAACACGACCGATATCCCGCGGCTGACCGGAGTCTTGCGGGTGCGGTTCACCGACGCGGGGTGTTTTGATCGTGTTGTGTTCCACCCCGCGTACATCAAGCGGCTCCCGGTGCAGCATCCGGTTCCCGCCACTGGGTACATGGGTAAGAAAGTGAAGGCGCGTGTGCTCGCGCAGGGCAAGCGCAAGGGCATGGCGTGGGAGGAAGACGGCGACGATCTCGTGCTGCAACAGACCTCGTGCGCTCGACCCGATCCTGCTTTGGGCGCGGACTAACCGCGCCGCGAGGACGACTCGCCGGGTCGGGCACTATGGCGGAGAGACGACGGCGGGCTTCGCGAGGGGCGCCGCAGGCAGGCCCGACAGCAAGTCCAACGCAGCATCGAGATCGCAGATCCGCTTGGTCGCGTCGAAGAGGTCGCGAAGTTCCGGGAGCGCGGGGGCGCCGAGTCGCAGCCACTGCTTGAGACGGCCGAGGGCCGCGCGTGGCGGGGCACCGCTGTCGGTCAGCCGAACCACGTACTGGCGCAGCAACTCGCCGAGCCATGCGAGGTCGAACTCGGGGTCTGGGTGGCCGCGCAACTGACGAAACAGACGTGGTCGACCCATCGCCCCACGGCCGACCATGAACGCCGCACAGCCGCTGGCCTGTGCACACGCCCGTAGCGCAGGAATCGAATCCACGTCGCCGTTCGCGACAACCGGAATACTGATGGCCGCACGGGCCCGGCCGAGGGCAGGCCAGTCGACGGGCGGCCGATACAGTTGCAGCCGAGTTCGCGCGTGGATCGTGAGCCAATCGGCGCCGCCTCGCTCCGCCGCCCTCGCGATGTCCTCGACCGCCGCAGCGTCGCTCCACCCCAGGCGGATCTTGACCGTTACGGCGACACCTTCGGGTACTGCCTTGCGCACAGCTGCGGTGAGAGACTCCACGCGCGCCGGGCACTTGAGAATCGTTGCACCACCATCGTGTCGGTTGACCGTCTTGGCGGGGCAGCCGAAGTTGATGTCGATTCCCGGGGCGCCCAGCTCAGCCGCACGTCGGGCGGTTGCGGCCATGGGCTCGGCGTCTCCTCCGAGGATCTGGACGAAAACGGGGACCCCAGCGCGGGTTTTGCCGCCTTGGGTGAGTTCCGGGCAGTGCCGCAGCAGCACGCGATCCACAACCTGACGATGCGTGACCCGGACAAACTCCGAGACGCACAGACTGATGCCGCTATCGCCACCGTGCAGATCGGTGAGCAGCTGGCGGTAGACCCAGTCGGTCACCCCGTCCATCGGCGCTAAAGCGACGAACAGGCCGCGCTCGTCGGGGCGTCGCGCGACGATCTCGCGCTCGCGCCACGCCGCTTCGAAGTCCGACGTCATCAGCGGTGCTCGTCGTCGACCGCCTCGGGCACCCCGTCCGATTCGGTGGCCAGCGCGAGTTCCAACTGGCGATCGGCGTCGTGCGACCACGGGATCAGCAGGAACTCGTAGGTTCGTTTTACTTCCATCTCGCCCATGGGATCGCGGCGTCGTACCCGACGGCAGACGAACCCATTGGGGGTGAGGCGACGCTGTGCCATCAGCTGCCAGACTTCCGTCTCGACGACCGTGGCTGCGAACCCTTCGCCGACCATCGCGTCGACGATGGCCCCCATCGTCGCGCCCTGAGGTTCGGCAGCTGCCGCTATCTCGAGGATCGCTTGGCGCAGCGCTTGCGACATCGGTGCGGGAGCATCGCGCGGCCGGTGGCCCGATGCAAGGACGACAGGTAAGGACGACAGGCGCGGACGACAGAGGGCCAAAATGCGCAGACGGGCGGCGTACAGCGCTACATCTTGTTGAAGATCTCGCCCAGGGGGCCGAAGAACAGCGGAGCGGTCAGCGTGAGCCACAGCAAGTGCAGGCAGATCGCGGCAGGACGAGGGAACCAAGGGCCACGTCCAAAACGACGCTGCGTTGCGACCTCCACGACCACCGCGATGCCGTGCATCAAGAAGAAGGCGGTCATCCACCCGATGTGTTGCGGGAGATGGCCAATCGCCGCGACCACCACGTACTCATGCACGAGTCCGCTGGTCAGAAAAACGATGAGGGTGCCGCGAATTGGATGCCGTAACCCGCCAACGGGTCGGAAGATATGGCGCCCGAACCACCGATGGACGAAGAGGTTCCAGCGGTGGCCCCAGAAGTCACGCGGGGAGCGAGCGAGCAGTGGCGTCTTGAACCCCTCGGCCACGTGAATGCCCGACTGCATCGCGATGCCCGCCACGACGTCGATGATCGCCGTCATGCCCAGCCACATGATCAACAGCGCCCACAGTGCTTCGCCCCACACGTTGCTGTGGATCGACGGCCAGTAAATCTCTAGCGCCCACAGTCCTAGCGCGCCCGGCGTTTTAAGGAGAGCGCGCAGGAGCCGGTGGCGGCCCTCGGCACGGGTGCTGCTCGCCGCGGCATCGTCGTCGGGCACACGGCTGTCTTGGGGCACTTCGAGCCAAAGAAACGCGCGTGCCGCTGTCTGCTGCATCCGCGGATCACCCCCGCCACCGCGCGCGAGTTCCCACGTCTTGAACGTGGACACGACAGCCCAGATGGTGGCGGCGGTGCGGAGCAGCATCCAGTCGACGGGGATCGTGAACGGCACGAGCAACGCGGCGACGATCGCTGGCCAAGGCGAAGCCGCACGCCGCCGCACGTTGTGGAGGTTCCAAACCGTGACAAAGGCGAGGAGCGTGACCGTCAGCACTGCGACGCCCTCGAAACTAGCGCACGACCGCGAGGTCTGCGTCCTGGCCGGGGAACCATCGGTTTGCTGCGCGGACCGCGTTGGTCGCCGCGCCCAGCCGGAGGTTGTCGGCGGCCACCGTCACGCACAGAGTCCGGCGCATTTCGTCGCGTAGGTCGTGTCGGATCCGTCCCACCAGCGCGCGATCTCGATCGGCAACGCAGTGCAGGGCGGACAGACCATCCCCCTGTGGTCCCGGAAGCAATCGCACGAACGGCGAGGACGATTCGTCTGCGAGCACAGCCTCGACTTCGGCAAGAGTCACCGACTCGCCCAACTCGATCCACGCGTTGATGTAGTGCCCAACCGCCACCGGCACGCGGCAGCATTGGGCCGACACCGCCAGCGCGGGTCGCGACAGGATCTTGCGGCTCTCGGCGACGAGCTTGCGTTCCTCGGAGGAGAACCCGCTGTCGTCTGTCTTGCCCGCATGCGGCACGGTATTGCCCGAGTAGTCGCTGGCGTCCAAGTGTGCCCCCAGGCGATCGGCGCGCTCGTATCCAGCCTTGGATTTCGCGAGAAAATCGTCCAAGGCGGCCACACCGGCCCCGCTGATCGCCTGGTAACTGGCGGCGGCAATACTGACGACGTCCCATTTGCGAGCCAACGGGGCGATGGCGAGCGTGAGCGGAATGGTGGTGCAGTTGGGATTGGCGGCGAGCTTGACCTCGCCGGTCAGCGCCTCGCAGTTGACCCCGCCCACAACGAGCGGGACCTCGGGGTCCATGCGAAATGCATTGCTCTTGTCGATGACGCGATAGCCCAACTCAAGCAGGCGAGGGACGTAGCGGCGACTGTGCTGGTCGTCGAGCGCAACGAACGCCAGGTCTCCGCCCTCGGTCTCTGGGTCTTCGAGTCGAAGTGCAGCCCTGACCGGGAGTGTGCGGTCAGCGTGGGTCATCTCTTGATCCCGGCTGGCGTAGAGGTCCAGTTCAGCATTCGGCCAGGCGCGGTCGACCAGTGTCAGCGTCTCGCGCCCCACGAGCCCGGTTGCACCAAGAATGCAGATCCGCATGCCATCGCCTATATCACGTCGCTGTAGTGGGCTGGCCGTGGCAGTCTTTGGGCATGCAGCGTCCCTTTCTCACGGCCCGTTGGGAGGACCTCGCACTGCTGACCTGGCGTATCGACGCCGAGTTGTTGCGCGCGTACTTGCCGGAAGGTCTTGAGGCGGACCGGTTGCCTGGCGATTCGCCGGACACGGCCTACGTCAGCCTCGTGGCGTTCCGATTCTTGGACACTGTGGTCAAGGGCATACCTGTGCCGCTGCATCGGAATTTCCCGGAAGTGAATCTGCGTGTGTACGTGCGCACGACCGACGAAGATCCGCCGCGTCGTGGCGTGGCGTTCATTGCGGAGTTCGTGCCCAAGCCGTTCATCGCAATGGTCGCTAACGTCCTGTACCACGAGCATTACCGCACGGCGCCGATGGATGTCTCGGCCGAGGACGTCGGCGACTGTGGCCGCCGCGTTAGCATGCGCATCGATGTGGGCGAACGCGTCCACACCATGTCGCTCCTGGGACGACGGCCTGCGACGCGTCCCGCCGACGATTCGATCGAGCACTTCTTCAAGGAACACACGTGGGGCTTTGGGCGCGATGGCGATGGCGGTCGGGTCGTGTACGCCGTCGAGCACCCCGTGTGGGACGTGTACCCCGTGAGTCCCGACGATCTGCAGCTCGATGTCGACTTTGGAGAACTCTACGGCGCGCCGTGGCAATGTCTCGACGGGCGTGCCCCCGACCATGTCGCGTACGCGGTCGGCTCCAAGATCGCCGTTTATCCCCGCGAGACGTAGCCCGTAGGGCCTCGAGATCTCCGGCCCCCAAGGCGAGCCCCAACTCACTCCCGGGCGCAGACGCCGCTCGGTGCCCCGTGTTACCTCAGCGCGCGATGTCCAACGCTGCGCTGCCCCCCCGTGCCGTCGAGCCTGCGACACTCGAACTGGCGAGCAAGACGATCAAAGGCCTGGCGATGGACGCCGTCGAGCAGGCCAACTCGGGTCACCCCGGGATGCCGATGGGCACCGCCGAGATGGCGGCCACCCTGTGGCTCCGTTTTCTTCGGCACGATCCAAGCGCGCCGAAATGGCCCGACCGCGACCGTTT
>JAESSZ010000320.1 GCA_016763875.1 Nannocystaceae bacterium | reverse complement strand
TGCTCGGGGGCCTCAACTTGGCGATGTTGCTGAAACTAGGCGCGCTGCACCGTGGCTCGATGAGCCCCGCACAGCTCGCCACAGCTTGCGCCGATTCTGCCCGCCGCGCGGTCGCGGTACGGCAGGCCGGCGGTGAACAACCCTCCTCCGCCCGCGTTGGCGGAGCAACAGACAAAGAGGTCGCGTCTTGAGTCACAACAAGTCCGGTGAACACGAGATCGTCAACGATTTGGGCCTGCACGCACGTGCGGCCAGCAAACTCGTCAAGCTTGCCAACGACTTCGAAGCGGAAGTGTGGTTGAGCAACGGTAGTCACGAGGTCAACGCCAAGAGCATTCTCGGCGTGCTGATGTTGGCCTGCGCCAAGGGCAGCCAGGTGACGCTCCGTACCGAGGGCAAACAAGCCGTCGTTGCCTACGACGCGATCGCAAAACTCATCTCTGATGGTTTCGGGGAACTCTGAGGCGGTAGGGGCCGCGGCGGACGGTGTCGCGGCGCTCGAACGGTCGGGCATCGCGGTGAGTCCCGGGGTCGGGATCGGGGTTGCGTTCGTCGTCGATCGGCAGCACCTGCACGTTCGTAAGACGCACATTGTGCGGGCCGACGCCGAGACCGAAGTCCACCGATTTCGGGCGGCGATCACCAAGGCCATCGAGCAACTCGAGCACATCAAGAAGCGGATCCCACACGGGGAGCATCGGCAGATCATCAAGGCGCAGCAGCTCATGCTGCGCGACAGGGACCTGTCCACCGGCGTTGAGAAGTTGATCCGCGAGGAGCTGATCGGGGCCGAGTGGGCGTTAGGGCGGGTCACCGAGGTGATCTGCGAGACACTCAGAAAGGCCGATCACGAGTACTTTCGCGAGCGAAGTAGCGACATCGCTTTTCTTACGCAGCGAGTGACGGCCGCGCTTCGTGGCGAGGCTGTCGGACCTATCACCCCGCCCGCGGGAGCGGTGGTCGTCGCCCACGAACTTTCGCCCGCCGACACCGCTGAGTTCGCGCGTTGCGATGTCGTCGGCATCGTGACCGAAACGGGAGGTCAGACTTCGCACGCTGCGATTGTGGCGCGCTCGATGGAGATTCCTGCGGTGTCGGGGATCGAGGGCGTGCTCGACGTCGTCGAGACCGGAGACCCGATCATTGTCGACGCAATCTCCGGTGTCGTCGTGGTGCGGCCGGGGCCTTCGGCGCTGGCGCAGTGGAACGAGACTCGCGATCGCTACGACCAGTTCGAGGACCGTGTTCAACGCGAGCATGGTCTGCCCGCGATTGCGCAAGACGGCACGCACATCACCTTGCGCGCGAACGTGTCGATCGACGAGGAGATTGGCTCGGCGCGCTTCCACGGTGCGGAGGGGGTGGGGCTGTACCGTACCGAGTTCTTGTTCATGAATCGGGAGATACCGCCGAGCGAAGAAGACCACTACCGCTACGCGAAGGACGTCGTCCGGCGACTCAAGCCGTACCCGGTGGTTTTTCGCACGTTCGACCTGGGTTCGGACAAACCGACAAAACTTGTCGACTTTGCCGCACGGGAGGCCAATCCCGCTCTGGGCCTGCGCTCGCTACGGCTGGCACTGCGGGAGCGGGAGATGTTCCTCGCGCAGTTACGTGGCCTGCTGCGCGCAGCCGTGCACGGCCCGCTCAAGATCATGCTGCCCCTGATCAGCGGGATGTCTGAACTCCGGCAGGCGTTGGCGGCCGTGGCGGAGGCACAGGAGCAACTCGAGATCGCGGGCATGGCCTACGCCCAGGACGTCCCGGTCGGAATCATGATCGAAATGCCGTCGGCCGCGCTGATGGCAGATGTGCTCGCCAAGCACGTCGATTTCATGAGCATCGGGACCAACGATCTCATCCAGTACACGTTGGCGATTGACCGACACAACGAACACGTCGCGTACCTGTACCGCCCCCTGCACCCGGCTATCTTGCGTCTCATCAAGATGGTGACCGCGGCCGGCCGTGAGCATGGGGTGCCCGTGAGCCTGTGTGGCGAGATGGCCGCGGACCCGCGCTACACGTGGGTCCTGGTCGGGCTAGGCGTGCGCGAGTTGTCGATGCACCCTTCGGCCATCCCTGTGATCAAGAACATCATTCGGGCCTCGGGCCTCGAGGAAATGACCGAACTGGCCGAGCGGGTCTTGGCGGTCGAAGACGTTGGTGACGCCGAGCAGGCCGTCATCGCAACCATGCGGGCGCGCTTCGGCGAGCATCTGCAGCACGGCGGCGGTCAACGATTCGCGGTCGAGCGCTCCGAGGAGGTTCCTTGAAGCTCGCCGACCGTTCGCGACTCGTGCCGCTGTCGTTTGGGCGCGTGTTTGTGCGGGATCTTGGACCGTTGGCGACCGATGGCCCGCCGCCGCTGGTGCTGCTGCACGGACTGATGGTCACCTCGTACAGCTTCCGCGACGTCGCGGCCGCGTTGGCGCAATCGCGGCGGGTGATCGTTGTCGACCTGCCTGGCTGTGGCGAGAGCGACCGACCCGATCCTGGGGTCGCGGGCGACTACGCGGTGCCGTGGCATGCCGACCGACTGGCGGAGTTGCTAGCGGCTCTGGCGCTGCCCAAGGTCGATCTGCTTGGGCACAGTTTTGGGGGCACGCTCGCCCTGTGTTTTGCCGCGGACCATCCGGAGTTGCTACGGCGGCTGGTGCTCGTCGATCCGGTTGCGTTTCCGCTGGATCTTCCACTGGAGGGTCGACTGGCGCTCGTGCCTCGGTTGGGGCCGTACGTGTTCAAGACCCTGTACCGCAGGGCCGATCTGCGCCGCTACCTGGCGCAGATGCTGTCACGGCCGGCGTTGTTGGATGAGACGTCGGTCAATGTCTACTGGGACCGGTTGTCCCGAGACGGAGGACGCGAGGCGGCGTACGCGATGCTTGGCCACCTGACCTTGCTCGGCTGGCTGCGGCCCCGTCTTGCGGCGGTGACGACCCCGACGCTGGTGATCTGGGGCGACCAGGATGTATTGATGTCCCCGCGTGAAGGCGAGCGCCTCGTCGAGTTGCTGCCCGATGCTCGCCTCGAGGTGGTCCAGGGATGTGGACACGCCGTGCCCGAAGAGCGCCCCGAAGATCTCAACGGGTTGGTCGAGACCTTCTGCACCTAACCCCGGGGAGGGGGCGCCTCGTCGTGCGTGCGTGCGCGGCGGCGGATCCCGACCGTCAGCCCACGTCCCACGCGGCCGCACAGACGCCGACCCTCCGGCACACGTCACCGTGTCCGCGTTGCGATACGCTCCCCTCCGATGAGGCCTCCTCCCGAGCGTCGGCGCCACCCCCCGTGCGGGTTGCGGCGGGGCACGGGGCAGCTCGGGGGTCTGCTTGGCGTAGTCGGGTTGCTGGTCGTATTGCTCGGCGTGTTTTCATGGAGCCGGCCGGCCCACGCCAACCCGGACCT
>JAESSZ010000319.1 GCA_016763875.1 Nannocystaceae bacterium | reverse complement strand
GTCCGCCCACGCACGAAACCAGCACCCCGGGATCGTCGTCATTGCATCGAGCGCGATGATCTCCGTCGTGATGATCCCCGTCGTGCTGACACCCGCCTCCTCTGCGACTTCTCGGCGCGCCGCAGTCTCCGGCGACTCGCCCGCTTCCCCGCCCCCGGACACAAACTGCCAGACGTCATAGTCTGCACGACGGAACACCGCGACCTCCAGCCCATCTTTGGCCCGTCGGTACGGGAGCACCAAGACTTGGAATGGAGCCCGCGCCATGCACCGAAGGGTATGACGCCCGGCCCGTTCATGCCGCGCCTGCTTGCCCTTGTCCCCGCGCCGTGTGGAGGCTGACGCGCGATGGAGTCATCGACGGCGGCGGTACAGGCCTAGGCAGATGATCCCAAACAGAGCCGTCCAACGCCTGGGCGACGGTGAAGATGTGCACGCGCATCCGCGCGGTACAAGTTCGCCCTCCGCCGCCGCTGGGTCGGGGTCGCCACTGCTGGACTCGTCTACGTCGCTGGGGGGCAGCGGGGTTGGAGGCGGTGAGGGTGGTGGCGGTACAGGCGAAGGTGGCGCGGGCGGATCGGGTGGCGATGTCGTGGATCCCTCGTCGCCGTCGCCGTCATCGCCGTCATCGCCAGTGGTTGGGTCGCCCGTGTCGCTGCCGCCCGGCGGTGGTCCATCGTACGGAACTCCACACGTCGCCCCGAGGCGGGAGACGGCATCAGTCGCGCAGCCGTCAGTCCACGTTCCCGAGCTTGCCACCGCATCGCCGGGAAGCAGTGGAAACTGGTCGCAGCGCGCGTCCGGGTTCCAGACTCCGTCGGCGTAGTGGCATGGGGTGAGGTCAAATCCGCTGTTGGCCTCAAGCCACGGCATCGCGTGCCCATACGTCGAGTAGATCGCGCCGTAGCTGCAGTCGTTGTCGGACCGCAATGGTGTGTCGGGGTGGATCCTCGAGCCCGCTCCAATCACCCGCCACGTTCCGTCCTCCATTTGGATGGTCGCCGGGCCTCCGCTGTCGCCAGGACGGGCAAAGCCATCGATGCCCAGCAGGTAGGCCGCGCCATCGACCATCGTTTCCAGCTGCTGGGCCGCCGTACGTTTGGTACCGACCCCTTCCGTGTTGACCCAGCCCCCGACGTCGAGGTCAAGATCCGCCGTGGTCGCGCCGAATCCAACGATCGTGAGGACGGCCCCGGGTTGCAATACCTCGTGCTCACAACCCATCAACGGCGGCACGATCGGCACATCGTCCACCGACTCGTCGAGCACACAAAACGCGACATCAAGACCGTCGGTCACGCCGAACTCGTAGTCGGGATGATGGTCGCAGTACTGCACCGTCGCGGTCCGGGCTGGGGCGTATCCATCTTCGCCAAACCCAACGTCGTCGGGTGCGTCCGCGCCTCCGTTGACGCAGTGCGCCGCGAGCAGAACAACGCGCGGATGCACCAGGCTGCCGGAGCAGAACACCTCCCCCGACCGACGCATCGCCACCGTCGACGGCCACGCACACATGGGTGCGATGTGGCCTCCGCTTATCGGCAATGGCCCACCACCATCGCTAACCTCGGCCGGGCCGGCGGCGGTCGCCGCACCCGCGCAAGTCCCTGTAAGCAGCCCTACAATCGCGAATACGACAAGCCTACCCATACATCCAACCGACACCAGAGTCCCACATTGGTTGGAAGTCTACCACCAAGCCACGATGACGGGTCGCAGGGAGTGAACGCGTCCCAGCGCCTCTCTAGGCCTCGGGGGCGGGCAGCCGATGGCTTGGGAAAGCCACTTCCCCAGTCTGCCGGTGAACCACGACATTGGTGACGCCATGGAACCTTGGTCCTTCATTTGAGAACGCCAGATTCCAAAACTCCGGACGATAGAATCCGTTGATCTCCACGTTGTCCAGGTCGATCTTCTCTTTGGAAGTTCTGGACATCGCAGGGATCCCGGGTGGTTCTTGTTTGGAACTCGTCGGGGGGTGCTGCTGTTGGAGAGGCGGCGGTTGAGAGGGTGGGGCGGCGTCGGGTGCTGCCGTGCTAGCGCAAGCTGCGGACAGAGCTGAAAACAGAAGTAGGTTGACGTGATTCAGTCTCACGGGAGCGCCTCAACGATTGTCTGCCCCAGCGACGGTCGTGTCCATGATGCTGTTGCAGGAGGACGGTGCGTTGATCTCGCGTTCGTTTGCATTTGCGTTGTCCGTCGTCGGCCTTCAGGCGTAGCCTGCCTCCGTGTGGCGCATTGGTCTCGTCCTCCTCCTGGTGCCGCTTAGCGGCTGCGGTGACGATCGCCTACGAGTCTCGGGTCGCGAGGTTCGCGGACCAGGTTTTCGGATCACGATTCCCGCTGGTTACGAACGCCAGCCCGCGAAGGCACGGGGGCACCACCGCGTCGTACGGCTGGTTGGGCCCTCTGGGCAGTTCGAGGCACCTACGATTACGCACTCCGAGGTTGGCCCCACACATGCGTTGAGCGAAGCCGAGTGCCAGCACGCGGGGAAAGACCAGCAGAAGGTGGCGGGCATCGCCGCGACGATGGGTGCCCGCGCCTCGAGCGTGAACGCGCCAGCCCTGACCGACGGCGGCGTGCTCGGCTCTGTTTGCGGCTTCACGGTCGAGGATCGGGCGCGCGTCAAAGTCGTGCGGCGGTTCTTCCTGAAGCACCAGGGCTGGACCGTCTGGTGCGAGGCCGACGAGCGCGAAGAAGCCGAGACTCTGTGCGATGTCTACCTAGGTAGCGCGGCCAAGCCGGGCCGCCCCGACTAACCGGGTCCGGCCAGCACCACGATGAGATCAACCATCACTGTGAACGTGGGAACCGGTACGGACCGCCGCGCAACGGGACCAGTCGTAGCTGTCGCCGAAATACCCGACCAGAAAATCGATCAGTACTCTGACCTTTGGCGGGATGAAACGTTGGTAGGGGTGCACCACGTACAGCGCGGAGTAGGGCGGATCGGGGGGGGTGTCTGGCAGTACGCGTACGAGCTCCCCGCTGGCGATAGAAGGTCCCATGACCCACGCCGGGGACAACATCAGCCCACAACCGTTACGGGCGGCAGTGAGCAACATGTTGCCACTGTTTGCCGCCATGCGCCCCGAAGCCCGCACCTCGATGATGCTGTCGCCATCCTTGAACCGCCATGTGTGGTCGCCCGACTTACGGCCAAGCGTGAGGCACTCGTGGTGTGCAACGTCCTGCGGGCAAACAAGCGGCGGGGCGCTTGCAAGGTACCGAGGGCTGGCGCAGAGACTGCGCGGAACTTCGGCAATCTTGCGGGCACGTAAAGTTGAGTCGTTGAGTCGGCCCGCCCGAATGGCCAGATCGAAACCTTCCCCGACAAGATCTACCTTCCGGTCTGTCGACGTCAGTCCAAAACTAACATCTGGCCATTTGGCCTGAAATATCGCGGTTGCCACTACAATGTGGCTCTCTAGACTCGCCGGCAATGTGATGCGGACGAGACCCGAAGGTTTGTCCTCACTTTCGGCTGCGATGACCCGTGCCTCCTCCAGGTCCAGCAGGATGTTGCGCGTACGCTCGTGAAATAGCCGGCCTACCTCGGTCAGGTTCAGCTTGCGTGTGGTGCGATGAAACAGTGTCGCGCCCACCCAGGCCTCAAGGTCCGAGACACGACGGGACACGCTTGACGGAGCCAGGTTCGACTGGCGCCCCGCCTCTGAGAAGGATCCTGTCTCCACTACCTTGTTGAACAGCGAAAGGGCGCCCAGCTGATCCACTTCGTCGGCCTCCTGGTTTCGGCTGACGCGACTTGTGCGTAAACCGCAAAGATAAATTGCACAGCTTTGCTCTAATCACAACGGTCGTTGGCCGCTAGATTCAACGCGAGCCAGGGACCGCGCGACACGAACCCGCGAAGTGCCATGTAAGGATCTGAAATGACACATGAAAATTGGAAACAGAGTCGAACTCGCACCGCCATCGTGACCGGGGCCTCCACAGGTCTGGGTTTCGCGATCGCTCAGCAGTTCCTCGAGCAGGGCATCAACGTTGTCATGAACTCACGTACAGAGGCCGACCTCCAAGCGGCTCTCGTTGCGCTCGGTTCACCCGGCAACGTGCGCCTGCTGGCTGGAAACATCGCGGACAAGACCGTCGGTGCTGCGCTGGTGCGACTGGCAGAGGCCGAGTTCGATGGCCTCGACATCTTAGTGAACAACGCGGGGATCTTTGCCGCAAAACCATTCTTGGAGACCGACGAGAGCGACCTCGACCAGTTCTATTCAGTTAACTTCAAAGGAGCCTACTTCGCGGCGCAAGCAGCGATTCCTGCACTGCGACGGCGGGGTGGCGGGGCTATTGTTAACATCGGCACTACCCTCGTGGCGCACGCGATTGCGGGCTTTCCTGCTTCTGCCGCCATTGCCAGCAAGGCGGCGTTGCATAGCCTGACAGAACAGCTTGCCGCGGAGTTTGGTGGCGACAATATCCGTGTCTCAACCATTGCGACGGGTATCATTGATACACCGTTGCACGCCAAGCATGGCATCGAAGATGTGGACGCGTTCGCGGGGCTCCACCTCGTCAACCGCATCGGCAAGCCCGCAGATGTTGCGAACGCAGTCGTGATGCTCGCGACCAACGACTTCATTACAGGCACAACGCTTCGGGTCGACGGGGGTCATGCGGCGGGACATGCGTTCGGCTAGCAACGACCAAGGACCCACCACGTACCAAGATAGGAGGAAAGCCATGCCAATCATCAATATCCGGCTCACTGACGAGGGGGTTACTTCCGCGCAGAAACAGGCCCTGATCACCGCGAGTACCGAGCTTGTCCGCGATGTGCTCGGCAAGGAGCCCGCGACAACGTTCGTGCTGATCGACGAAGTTCCGACTGACAATTGGGGCGTTGGAGGCGAGTCGGTCACGCGGCGCAGAGGGAGAAAAACCACGACTGCGGCGCCACCGAGCGACGCTTCCGCGGAACCACCAGCAACCACGCCCGCGCCGATAGCCAACAATCCGGAACCGGGCTACGTGTCGGACTTCGCGGCCATCTTGGCTCTGTTGGCTGACTACTTCGATGGGCTCTTTGTCGGCGATGTCGACAAACTTCGGGCGATCTTCCACGAGGACGCCTGGCTAAAAGGCAGCGGCTACCGAAAAACGCGGGACGCGTGGCTCCACGCGGTCGCTGCACGACCCATCCCACGCGATGAGGGCATGCGGTACCGGTTCAAGGTTCAGTCGCTTGAGATCGTGGGAGACCAGGCGATGGCTAAAGTGGACTGCCCGCTCCTAGCCGCTCATTTTGTTGATTTTCTGGGTTTGCTCAAGGAGCAGGGGGAGTGGAAAATCGTGAGCAAGATGTTCACGGTCTTGTGAGCGCCACCTCGGTGCGTCACTCACGGGCAACGGGCGGTCGCACCTTTCCCATGCGGCGCGCCAGCGTACCCAGTACGATGGTACGCCGATGGAGTACCAAGGCGATGCGTGATGAGGCTGGACCCTCGACGATGGCCGTTTGCCGATACCGATCCAGGGTGGGAATCGCAGGAACCGGTCTGGCTGCTTCTCACGCTGGTCCGACGAGGCGAGCTCATCCGAGCCGGAGCGTGCGCTCGCCCTGAGCAGGCCTTGCATCATCGCGTTCGCGAATGGTGAAGGCTGCCGCTCTACTTACCGGGCTCGTCGAACTCCGTCCGTAGCCAGCAGCAGCGCCGTTGGACGAGCGTTCTCCCGCCGTATTCAGTGTGTTCGAGGCTATTCGTTGAGCTGATCGATGGGCCGCTGAGGGGCACAACCGAGGCATGAACGCGCTTTGCTTACTGCTTGGCACAGTACTCGCGGTGCAGCCGCCGACAACCGACACCGTGCTCGCGGCCGACCCAGCCTCGGTCGCGGCGAGTACCCAACCCCAGAGCCAGCCGCAGCCCCTCCCGCAGGCGCCAAGAATCAAACACAGCACTGCCTATGGGTTACTGCTAGGGGGCGGCATCGCGACTGCCGGGCTCATTTGGATTGGTGGGATGTTGGGGGCCAGCCGGCTCGATCGAGGCACGGCGCGGGACCGGGAGATCGGGCGCGCGCTGGCCATTCCGGTGGTCGGCCCGTTCGCCGCGGCTAGCATGGGAACACGGAAAGACCGCGCACCGTTCATCGTTTTGGGCGTCGAGCAGATCGTTGCAACCGCGATCATGACCGCAGGTGCGGTAGGCGTGCACCAGCACCGGGTCCATGACCGGGCGATGGGGACGCGACGGGACCTCAAGGAGAAAACAACAACCCAGCTGATGCTCTCTGGCGTGATAGCGGCAGGCATCTTCTACGGGGTGACGGCCGGATTCAGCGCCGGGGCCCGTGAGTCTGGGCGGCCGCGGTACGGCCGTCGCTTCCTTATCCCGCTTGTGGGGGGCATCGCGGCGGCACCCAACGCGCCGAGCAACCTCGCAGCGGTTGGCGCACTGACCAGCAGCGCGCTCCAGCTCGCGAGCGTTGGGGTTGCCGCCGCGGGGGTCGCCTTCGCGGTGCGGCGACGCAACCACAAGATGCGCCTGAGCGTCGCTCCGTCCATCGGTCGAGGACGCGCGCAACTTTCCGCCACGCTGCGCTTCTGAATCCTCCTGGCTCAGGACCGCCCCCGTACTGTTGTGCGGCTATGGTGCCTGCCCACGGGAACCCCGTTCCCCAACCATGGCATCGGGGCAGAGCAGACTCGTTGGCGTATCATGGCATGCTTCGTCGAGCGCAAGACGAAGCCCGTGGCCGTCGGGCACTGACGGTCGCTTCATGACCGCTTGATGACAGACCGTGGGCCTCCGCTGCGCGTTGAGATCTCGCTGCCCTCTGTGGACTACACGACATGACCCGCTCCACCGTTCGTCACAAGCTCCTTGTAGGTCTCGCCGCCATTGCTCTCGTGGGCGGTGGCGTTGCTCTGGCCGTCACCAAGCCCTGGCAAACCCCGGCACCGAGTGCGACCGCGCAGCTCGCTGCGAGTCTCGAGCTGGCCGCTGGCGAGGTGCTTCTCGAGACTGATGGCGAGTCCCATCGCTTGTTGTCGGGCACACCGCTGCCTGAGGGCGCTCGGCTTCGCACCGCCGCTGGCGCTCGCGCCCTGATCCGGCTCAGTGACGGTGCACGTGTTTACCTCGATGAGAGTACGACCGTGGAGCTGCACGAAGGGTTGGTCCTCGTGCAGGGGCGTGCATGGTTGGACGCGCCAGGCCTGGAGCGGGGCCAGGCCCCCGTGTCTCATCGGGTGGGGGACGCAACAGTGGCGCTGTCCGACGGCGGCGCGAGTTTGGAGTTTCGGGACGGAGAAGTGCGCGTGTATGTGGCGGACGGCTTGGCCATCGTGAGCAACGCAAGCGGGCGGACCGAAGCCGCCGCGGGCGAACGCGTGACGTTGAGCGCCAACGCTGCGCCCCAGGTCGAGGCGGTGGCGTTCTGGGACGACTGGACCGGGGGCATGGGCGATGGCAGCGGTCTCAGTGCTGGCGGCTCGGCGGGATCGGGCAGCTTGTACGCGGTCGACCGCTCCGCGCCGCCGGGCTCAGAAGCTCTCCCTCTGCAGATTCAACGCCAGTCTGTCAACGTCGTGATGCGCGACGAGCTGGCGGAGACCAAAGTCGAGCAGGTCTTCTTCAACCCCTCGAGCCGAGATGTCGAGGGCTACTACTGGTTCACCATTCCGGAAGGAAGCCAACTGGTCAGCTTTGCGCTGGAGACGGATGGGCACCTTGTCGAGGGCGAAGTCGTCGAGCGAAAGAAAGCCGCCCGCACCTACGAAGAAACCGTGCGGAAGGCAAACGACCCCGCCTTGCTGGAGTGGATCGATGAGCACACCGTGCGCGCTCGCATCTTTCCTGTTCCCGCACTGGGCAGCCGTCGTATCGTGGTGCGCTACCAACAACTGCTGACCGAGTCAGACGGCAAGCTTCGCTACAGCTACCCCTTGGCGGGCCCGGGGAAGAAGAAAACCGCCAGCATCGAAGACTTCGCCCTCACCGTGGAACTTGGCGAGCTTGCCAAGGACTACGACGTTGCGACGCTCGCTGAAGCGCGGATCGAAGAGGGCGGAAAAAAAATCACCATGCGGCGCAGCGGATACACGCCCCGCGCCGACTTTCAGCTCGAACTCAGCCGCCGCCCGGGCACCAAGCGTCCCCCGCTTCGCTTGTCCATGCTCGAACCGGGGGGCGACCAAGCTCGGTACGCCATGGTTCGCTACAGCCCCGAAGTGGACTTTGACGAGATCCCCACGCCCCAAGGCCAAGTCGTGGTGGTCGTCGACACCTCGGCGGCGGGAGATCCGTCGGAGTATCAAACCCGGCTCGCCGTGGCCGAAGCTTTCTTGCGCAGTCTCAGTGCAGGAGACGAGTTCGCTGTGGTCAGCGCGGATGTTCGGGCCGAGGTTCTGTACCCCGAAGTCGGGCTTGCCAAAGCCAGTCCAGACACCGTGTCGGCGGCGCTCGAGCGGCTTGCCGAGCACGGCACTGGAGGTGCGACCGACCTAGGCGCCATCTTCGAGGAAGCGCTGAAGCGGCTGCACGGGCTCGACCAGCCCGCCGTCGTCTACATCGGTGACGGCATGGCCACCAGCGGCGAGCGGGCCGGCGATGCGCTGGCCGAGCGACTCCGTCGCAGCATGACTGGCTCACGCGCGCGGCTCTTCACCGTGGGGGTGGGGCAAGAGGTCGACGAGGCGCTGCTTCAGTCCCTCGCGCGGATCGGCGGTGGAGCACATCTCCGTGTGCAGTCCCCCGAGCAGGCCATCGTTCGCGCACTGGAACTCTCGGGCGCGCTTAAGACCCCGACGATCACGGATCTCGAGATCGATCTGGGCGAGGGCCTCGACGACGTGTTCATCAACACCTCCGGAAAACTCTCGCGCGGTCAGGAACTCGTCGTGCTCGCGCGCACGCACCACGACCTTCCCAAGGAGGTCACCGTGCGCGGGCGGTTGGGTGGCAAAGCCTTCGAGAAGACACACAAACTCGAACGCACCGCGGGCGTGCTCGGCCAAGTGGTCCCGCGGCTGTGGGCCGCGGCCTACATTGAGCGCTTGCTTGGCGACAGCCGGGGACCTGAAGCGGTACGGGGCAAGGTCCTGTCGCTCGGCCTCGAGTACGGACTGATGAGTCCCTACACGTCGATCCTGGCGCTGGAGAGCGAGCAGGCCTACGCCAGCGCGGGCATCGAGCGTCGACAGCGTCAGATCGGCGGCGTGCGCCTGACCGCGAACCTGCTCGACCGCGTCCCGGCCAAGAGGCGACTGGGCGAGGACGCAAGCCTTCCCGAACGCATTTTGGTGGGCGCTCTGAGTGCGCCGTTCGGATGCTCGATGTCTGCAGATGAAGCTGCGTCCGCGAAGAGCGTCGACAACTCGCCGCGCAGCGACGACTCGAAGCGCAAGAAAAGCCCGAGCAGCGCGGCCAGCAACGACGCGAGCCCCTCGCCCGCCAGCGTCGATACTCCGGAGGCCGCGTCTGCACCGGAGCCCCTTGGCGACGGGTCTCAAGCAGGCGCGGAGCCCACAGAGATTGCCGCGAAGGCTGCGCCTGTTTCGTCTCCGGCTGTGACGGAGACAAGCGGCAAGGACCGTCGCTTCAAAGAAGATGCCGGTGACACCCTGTCGGGCCTCGCTGGTCCCGGCGTCGGTGGGGAGGAGGGCCTTCGTGACGAGGAACGGAATAGGAAGAAGCTCGCCAATAAACGACAGCGAGCGCGTCGTCGTGTGGTGTCGTCCATCAAACGCCGACTGAAACTCCCGTGCAGCGACGCTTCCGCCCGCCGTCTCGCGCATCGACGCATCCTGTGGCGAAAGCGACTGGAGAGCGCGGTCACCATGACGCAGTCGCTCGAACACTACGAAGCGGCGGCGGGAAGCTGCGAGATCCGCGGTTGGAAAGACCAACGCACCTTTTTGCGATTGCTTCAGGCGCGTGGCGCCAGTGAAACCGATATCGAGCTGCTGCTGAGCCACTTCCACGACGAATCGGATGCGGTGCGATACCTGGCCCGCACGTTGTTGCGCCGCTTGGTCGACCCCTCCCTCATCGCCTCGGTGGACAGTGCCATGTTCGGTAGCCTCGTCGACTGGGCCGACGTGGATAGGCGCGTGATCCTGGAAGTCGAACTGGACGACAAGCTCGAAGTGATTCGTCGCGCGCTTGCTCGCGCGCCAGGGGATCCTGCCGGAGAGCTGCGGTTGCTCGAACTCCTGGTCGCTGGCGGCCGGCTCGAGGAAGCGGTGGGTCGCGGCCGCCGATTGCGTGAGCAAGGCCTGATGACCCCAGCGCTCGCTCAATCGCTCGGCGAGGTCATGGTCGCCCACGGGCAGACCGACGAAGCTCAGCGGCTCTTCTCGGAGATTGTCGAGTTCGATCCGAACAGTGCGGCCAGCCGAAAGTTGCTTGGAGACATCTTCCTGCGTCATGGCTGGTACGACGGTGCGTACCGACAATACGAGGACCTCGTCGCGCTTCGGGCCGACGACCCGCTGGCGGGGATCCGACTCGCACGCGCAGCCGCGGGGACCGGCCGCACCGACGAAGCCTTGCGAACGCTCCGGAAGATTGCCGCGGGAGAAGGGCGCCCGGGCGCCAACGACCCGCGACGCTACGCCCGATTGCACGCCGTGGCGTACTTGGCAGGTCTTCTCGACGAAGCTGGCGATTCGCCCGACATCCCCGCGGACAGTGTGGTCCGGGAGTTGCGACGGCTCCAGCTGTTCGACGGCCCATCCACGTGGACCCTCCTGGTTTGGGAGGACTTGGAGGCGAAACTCATCCTGACCCACGCCGACCCCAGCACCGCGACACATCTGGGCGACCCGCTCATTGCGGGGGACACCGGACTCTTCGCCCTTGCTGTGCCAGTGGCCGGGCTACCCGAACTCGCCGTACGACAGACCGGCGAGGCCATGAGTCGAGCGGTTGCCTACACTCGCATCACGATCACGTTCGACGGTAAGGCATTCTCAGTGAAGCGTGAGGAAGGCAAGTTGCCCGCGACGCGCTCGCGGTTGCTGGCGACGCCACCTGTGCCAGTCGAACCAGAGGCCGACGAAGGGGCTGATGAAGAGGCTGTGATTCCGTAGCGGGGGTTCGATTATCTCGGCGGTGGTCGTGACCTCGCCGCTGTGGGATGTTCCCCGATGACCATGAGCCCTGGCATCGCAGCGTTGACCCATCCGCGTTCCACTGAGGATCTGCGCGGGCACATGCGAGCCGCCGAGCCGTTCGTCGTGCACAACCGCCAGGCCTCGCTCGCCGAGCTACTGTCGCTGCCACTGCTTCGGTCGCTCGACGCCTTGCTCGCAGCGTGGCCAGACCCGGTCGAGGTATTCGACCCGGAGGTTGCAGACGAGGCCAACTCGGTCATCGTTGGTCCCGACGAGGCGCGGACGCAGTTCGCGAGCGGGATGACCCTGTTGTTCAGCGAGGTGCAGCTGCACGCACCCCAACTGGTGCCTTGGCTCGAGGCGATCCGGGCAGACCTCGGCGTGTCCGCACTGACCGAAAAACGCTGCCTGGTCTATGCGACGCCCGCCGGGACGGGCACCGGGGCGCACTTTGATCAGAACGTGAACTTCGTGCTGCAGGTTCACGGCACCAAGCGGTGGTGGCTTGCACCGAACAGCAACGTGACCCGGCCCATGACCCGCCATCGGCTGGGGCAACCGATCGATCCCGAACTCGAGTCGTACTCGCGGCTTCCGATGCCGAGCGAGCTTCCGGTCGACCGCACCGAGATCGTTCTCGAACCAGGCTCGGTCCTCTTCGTGCCGCGCGGCACCTGGCACGCCACCCACGCGACGACCGATGCGCTGTCGCTCAACTTCACCTTCAGCGCACCGACGTGGCTCGACGTGTTCGGCGCTGCGTTGCGCAGCCGCCTGGCGTTGTCGGATGACTGGCGCGAAGCCGCGATGCCGCTGGAAGTCGCAACGTTCGAGGCGCTGCTGCGCGATCTGTCGGATGATGTTGTGAACTGGCACGCGGCCGACATTCTCGCGGTCACCGAGGGGGAGCCGTGATCGCGCGAGCGCGACCTAGAGGCGAGATTCTCGGACCAGCGCGGCTTCATCGCTGACTTCCGAGCGGGCACGACGGCTGAACCTACGACCGTGCCGTTCGGAGCGAATCGATGGTTCACGCTCGCGCCCTCCTTGCTGTTGCAGTAGGTGGGTCAGGAAGAGGCTTCTGCGTTCGGCTCCAGCGAGCTGTCTTTGCTGTGTTTCAATGGGTACGGGGGCGGTACGGGGACGAGCAGTGCGCCGCTTCGCTCGTCGTTGCGGCGCGTGGTAGCTTGCTCCGTGATGGAGACGGCCCCCGAGGACTTCCTGCGGACGTTCTACCAGGCGCTTGCGGATCGGCCATTGGAGCCCGACGACGGCTTGTACGTGCCGATCTACGAGGGAGCGGCGGCCTCCAGGGCCGACCCTGTGCAAAGGCTGGCTCGCGGGATGAGCTGGGCTCCGCTGGAGTCCGTGCAGCTTTTTAGCGGCTTCCGTGGGACTGGGAAGAGCACCGAACTACGACGCTTGCGTCGATTGCTCGAACAGCAAGGGTTCAAGGTCGTGCTTTGCGATATGAAGGACTACCTCAACCTCTCGACACCGGTCGACATCAGCGATTTCCTGATCTCGGCCGCGGGGGCGCTGAGTGATGCTCTAGCCGAAGACCCCGACCTTGTCGGCGAGGATCTCGCCAAGCGTAGCTACTGGCAGCGAGCGGCGGACTTCGTGAACAATACGGAGGTCAGCGTGGACCAGGCCCAAGTTGGGGCGAAGCTTGCGGGCACATCCGCGAGTCTAAAGCTCGGCCTCCGCCAGGATCCGACCTTTCGTGAACGCTTGCAGGAGCGCATGAAGGGACATCTTGGCAGCTTGGTCGACGACGTACGCGACTACATGGCCGATTGCGTGAAAGCGGTTCGTAAGAAGCACGGCGAGGACACCAACCTCGTGGTGCTGTTCGACTCGATCGAACAAATACGGGGCAGTTCGATCAACGATGCCGAGGTGTTCCAGTCCGTCGAGACCTTGTTCGTCGGACACCCCGACAAGCTCCGTTTCCAGGGGATGCACGTGGTGTACACGGTGCCACCCTGGCTCAAGATCCGCTCGCCTGGGGTCTCGAAGCTCTACGATGGGAGTTACCTACTGCCGTGCGTGAAGGTCCGCCATCGGGACGGGAGAGAGCACAAGGCTGGGCTCGAGATATTGCGGAAGATCGTGCAGCAGCGCGGCGAGTGGACCCGACTCTTCGCCGAACCCGACGACTTCGATCACGTGCTGCTCGAGACCGGGGGCTATCTACGGGATCTGTTTCGGGCATTGCAAGGGATGCTAATGCGGGCGGCAGACGAGGAGGTGCACGCGATTGATAGGGAGGCCGTCGACTTGGAACTCTCGGAACTGCGCAACGACTATCTCCCCGTCTCGATCGCGGACGCGCGATGGCTTCGCCAGGTGGCACGAACGCACGAGGCTGAGCTACCAGCGCACGACAAACTTCCGGAGCTCTCGCGGTACTTTGATACCCACCTGTTGCTCTGCTATCGGAACGGCGACGAGTGGTATGATCTGCATCCGTTGATTCGCGAGACGGTGGAACGACTCTCAGATCCGGAAAAATCGGCCAAGGCGGATCCATGAGCGAGGCCTCCGAGAGAGGCTTCTACGCCTCTCCCGAGACCTTGCGCGCCGCGTCCCGACTTGGTCGGCATGCGGAGTGGTCGGAGGGGTTCTGGCTCGCATACATCTTTACGATCTCGCCCCCGCAGGCTCATATTCTGCAGGAAGGGTTGGGAGCCCAGATGATGCGGCAGGGGAGGACGCAACGAGTCTTTCGACCCGAGACCCCTTCCGAACTTGAGCACGTGCTTGCTGAGGTGCTTGCGGATGGAAAAGCAGGTTGTACGTGGGACGAAGCCGTGCGAGGTCGTACTAGCTCACCCGCAGCGTCGGCGTGGGCCGATGCATGGCTGCAGCTCATACTCAGAACAAACGAGCGGCGGGAGCTCATCAGGGAGACGCTTCAGGGTGGTCTCGTCTTTGTGGCACATCCCGATTTCAAGCCAGATATGCGGCAGGCGGGCCCGGACCTCTGGTCGATACGAAGCTTCGCCTTTGATATCCCTGCCGGACCCAACGGCACGGTCGATGGCAAGCTCGATGGCAAGCTCGACGGATTGGTTTCAGCGGGTCTCGGGATTTCGGGTGAGCCGAACTCCCTACGTTCATTCTCGGACTCGGAGTTGTTGGACAGCGATCTCGCGCGACTATCGGGAGCATTGGCTGGGCAGGAGTTAGAGAATCAGGCACGGATCAAAGAACGATTGGCAGATCGGCTGGCAGCGGCTGGTCGTCACGAAGAAGCGTTGGAGATGGCGGAGGAGATCGTCGATGCCTATCGCGGGCTGGCGAAGGACCGGCCGGACGTCTTCCTTCCGGACCTGGCGATGGCCCTCAATAACCTCGGTATTCGCTTCAGCGGGCTGGGCAGACGAGAGGAGGCCGTGAAGGTGGCGCAGGAGGCAGTCGATAGCTACCGCGGGCTGGCGAAGGACCGGCCGGACGCGTTCCTCCCTGACCTAGCAATGGCCCTCACCAACCTCGGCAGTCTCTCCAGCGGGCTGGGCAGACGAGAGGAGGCTGTGGAGGTGACGCAGGAGGCAGTCGATACCCACCGCGGGCTTGCGAAAGACCGGCCGGACGCGGTCCTCCCTGACCTAGCCAAGGCCCTCAACAACCTCGGCAATCACTTCAGCGACCTGGGCAGACGAGAGGAGGCCATGAAGGTGACGCAGGAGGCAGTCGAGACCTATCGCGGGCTGGCGAAGGACCGGCCGGACGAGTTCCTTCCTGACCTAGCGATGGCCCTCACCAACCTCGGCAATCGCTTCAACGACCTGGGCAGACTAGAGGAGGGCATGAAGGTGACGCAGGAGGCAGTCGAGACCTATCGCGGGCTAGCGAAGGACCGGCCGGACGCGCTCCTCCCTGACCTCGCCGCAGCCCTCAACAACCTCGGCATTCGCTTCAGCAATCTGGGCAGACAAGAGGAGGCCATGAAGGTGACCCACGAGGCCGTCGACATTCGTCGCGGGCTGGCGAAGGACTGGCCGGATGCCTTCCTCCCTGACCTCGCGACTAGCCTGGGTACCCAAGGTTCGATACACGAGGCAATGGGCTCTGATTCGATGGCGGCCGGGTCGTTCGCCGAAGGCCTTCGCTGTCTCCTCCCGTTGTACCAACGGGTGCCCGAGGCCTTCGTGCGCATCGTCAGACCGCTCGCCCGCGACCTCTCCCGCGCGTGCCACAGCGCGGCAATCCCGATTCCCGAAGACCTCCAAGAGCTGGTGGCGACGCTCGACGGGCAGTGATCGCTGCTTCTGCGCTGCTGCATCACCAGCATGCGGTCGACCTCGGGACACAGACGCCTCCCATCCGCTCGAATTACGTCGAGCATCCTGTTCTCCGCGAGTCCGCCCGGAATTCTCCCGCGACACCGCAGCGGCGTCACGTCACGGTCACTGCGGCGTGCATCCGTCCCACGACGCGTCCGACGAGTGCCTCGAGCTCGAACGACCCCAGCGAGCCCGAGTCTTCGCTCTCGATCGAGGCGTCGCCCCGGAGCTCGAACCGCCCCGCAGCGTCCACACCCGCCACCCGCTTGACGATCGCCAATCCCCGTCGGAACGGGTGCCGGGCGACGACGATCGCCCCGACTTCCGGTGGCCACTGCTGCCCGACGGCTGAGCAGCGAGCCGCCGAAAGCACCACAACGGTCGACCCTTCGGCGAGGGTTGGCCACATTGACCACCCCTGCACGCGGTGCGCTTGCACGTCGGGGTTGGTGCTCATCCGGCCGCGGTGACCCAGGGAACGTCGCGGCCCTTGGTCGCCCAGAAGAGCGTGTGGATCTCTTTGACTTTCGCCAGCAGCGCGGTGGCCTTGTCGTGGTTGATCTCCTGTTTGCACGCCGAGCAAAGCTTCGCCGCGGTCCAGAACAAGTCGTGCAGCTGAGGATGGGCCTCGAGGTGTGGCGGCTTGAAGTAGTCGGTCCACAGAATGAGCAGCTCGTTCTTGGTGAGCTCGGCCTGGCTTTCCTTGATCGCGACGTAGCGCGAAAAGGTGTTGAGGTACGCCGCGTGAGCGGTTGCGTCCTCGGCCTTGGGCGGAGTCAGTTCGAGCAGCTTGTGCGTCATCGACAGCAGAGCTTCTGCGGGAACCCGGGCCGAAGCCGGATCGTAGATGCCGCAGGGTCCGTCGCAGTGAGCGGAAACGGTTGAGATTTTCATGTGGGGTCTTTCTTTACGGGCGAGATGTGGGCGCGGCGCATGCGACCACCGAGGACGAGGATGCCGAACACGATCGCAACCAGGGCGACGGCCGCCAGCAGGGGTGTGGGCAGTCCGCCGTGTGCATGAGGAAGGGCATCGGGATGAGCGAGAAGGGCGATGAGCATGCTTCGTCTTTCGTTCTTCGGTTTAGTTGAGGTGGCTCGCCCAACGTGGAATCGTTGAGGTGTTGTTGGCCGGGTCTTTCCGAATGCGGGTCAGCAGTTCGCGGCACCAGATCAGAGCCACGGTCATGTCTCCGCAGAAAGTGGCAATGCGCAGCGCGTCGAAGTGTGCGCCGCCCTCGAACGCGGCCTGAGCGACGAGCTCGAACTCGTCGTGGCACGCATGCAAGACGAACCGGTCTGCAGCGCCGACCGCCACGATCTCAAGCTTCCCCCAATCGTCGAAGTCGAACCGAGCGACCACCCGATCACTGCGCACTGCCTCGTAGCGGGCTCGTACGTCGGCTCGGCGCAACACCGCTGGGACGATGTCGCGAACGAGATCACCGAGCGCGACAGTGAAGGTCTCTCGCTCGAAGCTCCCGCTCCACGATGCGCTCTCGCCGACGTCAGTCATCGCCAGGCGGAACGTACTCTAAATGAACTTGAAAATCATTAAGAGTTTATTAAAACGGCCAGCAGTTCGCTGACCAGTCCATAAATCGGACAATAATTGAAAATATATGTCAATTAGATGCCGTGGATGCGCGACCAGATCTCAACCTGGGTCGCTCTCAAGTTGCGAATCCAGGATTCGACGCACGCTGAGTTGGAGCTGACTCCCGAGCATGCCGACGACGCTGTCGAGTTGATCCCCCGGAAGGCTCTGCGCCAACAAGCCGCGCAAGTGCTCGCGCAATGCATGGCGAGCGTTGTCGAGCCACAGGAAGATCGTGCTCCGGTGCACGCCATACATCTTTGCCAGCGTGTCGCCTGGCGTCTCGTGGAGGTAGCGCTGCCGCAGCAGGTTGCGTTCTCGAATCGACAACTTTGTGACCGCTTGCGCGAACGCGGTGTCCAACGCCGAGCCATACGCATGTCGGAAGTAGTCCAGTTCGGTGTCTTGCGCCGCCCCAATCTTCTCTGCGAGCCCGTCGGTTGGCACGGTCGATTTGTCCTGGCGACGCGACAGGTCAATGACGAACCGCGAGGTCATCACGCGTAGCCACGCCTTGAGGGGCCCCTTGCCCAGGTACTGCGAGATCCGAGGAGGTCTGCCACTTGGAGCGACGAAGAGTCGGTCGGCAACGAGCTGGCGAAACTCGTCCGCCGAGAGACGCAGCGCCGGACTCTTGGCGATCGCCCGATCGAGGTCTCCCCCAAAAGTCCCCGCAAATCGGCGCAGCGCGTGGCTGTCCCCTTGGCTGCACACGGTGGCCAGGTAGAGGTCCTCGATGTGGATCTCGCCCAGTGCCTTGTCCGTGAGTGGGTCCGACGTCCCGCCCGCGACGAGGCGCGCAAGGCCGTTGATCAACGCTTGTTCGTCGAACACGAGTGCGTTGTTGGTCGCAAAGTCGACGCAGCGCTGCCGCAGATTTTCTAGCGTGCTGGGCAACGAGAGGCACCCCAGTAGCTTTGAGCCTTGGTCTTGCTCCGTCGCGCGAAGCAGACGAGCTTGGAGCGACTCGTCCATGCCACCTTCTTGGTACCACACGGGTCTCCGGCGTCGATCCAAGGTACGGTGGTCGCGTGGCGGGGTGCCCAGATCCGTCGGTGCTCGAGGCGTTCGTCCAGGGAAGTCTCGATACCAGCGTCCGAGCGGACTTCGAGCACCACATCGATACGTGCTCGGACTGTGCGCTGACCGTGGCTGAGCTGGCGCGCCTGTTCGGTTCGAGCACTCGCGGAACCGGTGGGCACACGCGCGCACACCACGATGCCGACAGTTCTTTGGTCAACGTCGGCCGCTACCAACTCGGCCCGAGACTCGGCGCGGGTGGCATGGGGGTCGTGTTCGAGGCTCACGATCCCGAACTGCATCGGCGTGTGGCTATCAAGCTGCTGCACCCGGGTTCCGATGACGCCGAGGCCACGCGCAATCGACTGCTCCGCGAGGCGCGGGCTATGGCGCGACTCGCCCATCCCAACGTGGTGTCCATCCACGACGTGGGGCGGGCCGGTGAGCAGGTGTTTGTGGCAATGGAGCTCATCGAGGGCGCGACGCTGACCCAGTGGCTGGCCGCCAGCCAGCGTACGCAGCAAGAGATCGTCGACATCTTCGTTCAGGCGGGGCGCGGGCTACAGGCAGCCCACGATGTCGGGCTGGTCCACCGCGATTTCAAACCCGACAACGTGCTCGTCGGGACAGACAATCGCGCGAGGGTCACCGACTTTGGACTCGCGCGGCCGTCGCTGTCGTGGACTGAGGGCCATGAAGAGTCCGGCACGGTAGCTGACGGCGATGCCATGCTTCTGTCGACCTCGGTCACCACCGCGCACGGCACCATCACCGGGACGCCCGCGTACATGGC
>JAESSZ010000318.1 GCA_016763875.1 Nannocystaceae bacterium | reverse complement strand
GGTCACGCTCGCTGCCTGCCACTCGGCGGCGAAGCCGACCACACCACCCGTTGCGGATGACCCCACGACGCCCACCAAGGCGTCGCCCGCACGGGCGCCACGTAGCGTTGGCGATATCGTCGCGCAGTCGGACTTGCCGGCGACCGTCGGCACCCCGCTGGCGGGCGACGAAATGGGGGTGACCATCCATCGGCTGTCCAATGGCATGACGGTCTACATCAGCACCGACCGCCAAAAACCGCGTTTCTCGGCGTGGATCGGGACGCGTGCGGGCAGCCGCCACGATCCCGCGAATTCCACCGGGCTGGCGCACTACCTCGAGCACATGCTCTTCAAGGGGACCGACGATTACGGCACGCTCGACGCGAAGGCCGAAGCGCCGCACGTGCAGCGCGTTGCTGAGCTCTACGACGAGTTGCGCGAGACCGACAACGCCGCGCGTCGCAAAGCGATCTTCAAGTCGATCGACCAGGAGACGCAGCAGCAGGCCAAATACGCGGTGCCCAACGAGATCAGCCGCACCTACAGCAGCCTGGGCATCGAGGGCACCAACGCCTTCACCAGCAACGAGCAGACCGTGTACATCGGGGACATTCCCGCCAACCGGTTGCAGCAGTGGGCCAAGCTCGAAGGGGAGCGCTTCGCAGACCCGGTCTTCCGCTTGTTCTACCCCGAGCTCGAAGCGGTCTACGAGGAGAAAAACCTCTCGATGGATCGGCCGAGTTCGCGTCTGTTCCAGACCCTGGAGCTGGCCCTGTTTCCCGAGCACCCCTACGGCACGCAGCCCACCATCGGTTTGGTCGATCACCTCAAGACGCCGGCCTACGGCGACATGGTCGAGTACTTCAAGCGCTGGTACGTGCCCAACAACATGGCGATTGTGCTCGCGGGGGACATCGACGCCAAGACGGCCCTTCCGGTCCTTGAGGCGGCGTTTGGCGGCCTCAAACCGAAACTCATTCCCGCGACCCTACCGGGCAAAATCGTGCCGCTAAAGGGGCGCGTTGCCAGGACCGTGCTCGCAGACGGTGAAGAGTCGACGTGGTTGGCCTGGCCGACGGTTGAGATCGCCCACAAAGACAAGGCCGCACTCGCGGTCATGGATCTGGTGCTCGACGACGCACGCGTGGGTCTGCTCAACGTAGAGTTGGAACTGACCCAAAAGGTGCCATCGGCGGGGTCATGGAACTCCAATCTCCGCGAGGCCGGTTACTTCTCGGTCACCGCGCGCGCGCGCCAGGGGCAGACTCCGGAGCAACTCGAGCAACTGCTGCTTGGGGTCATCGGCAAACTCAAGGCCGGCGAGTTCTCCCAGGCCGATGTCGATTCGGCGAAGCTGTCCAAGCAGGTGTCTCGCAAGCGCCAACTCGAGTGGCCACAGGTTCGCGCGTCACGCATGATGTCCTCGTTCGTGACGCACCGGAGCTGGGACGCGGTGCTCGCCGCGGACAAGGCCTTCGATGCGGTCTCCCGCGCGGACATCATTGGCGTGGCCAACAAGTACTTGGGCGACAACTTCGTCGCGGTTCACCGCAAGAAGGGTGCGCACACGATAGCCAAGATCGAAAAGCCGACGATCACGCCCGTCGAGATCGATCCCAGTCGTGAAAGTCCGTTCATCACCGAATTGATGGCGATGAAGACCCCGCTGATGACTCCCGAGTGGGTCGTCGAGGGCCAGCACTACGCGCACAAAAAGTTGCGGACGGGCACGATGATCGCGGCCAAAAACACCCGCAACGATACGTTCTCGGTCACGTACCGGATGGACCGGGGATACCGAAAAGAGCCGCTGCTGTGTTACGCGCTGGACCTGTTCGAGATCTCAGGCGGCGCTGGGCTGTCGGCGGAGAAGCTGCAAAAAGAACTCTACGCGCTGGGCTCGCAGGTCTACACCACGTGCAATGCCGAGCGCAGCGCGGTGGTCGTCAGTGGTCTGGACTCCAAGCAGGACGAGACCCTCGCCTTGCTCGACAAGTGGATAGCAGCACCAAGCTTCGACGACGCGATGCTTGAGCGGCACCTCGATAACGTCATCTCCGAGCGTCGCGATGAACTTGAGGAAGACCGCACATTGACCTCGGCGCTGGACCAGTACGCCAAATTCGGTCGCGACAGCGCCTGGCTGCAGCAGCCGAGCAACGCCAAACTTGCCCGGGCCAAACCGGTGCACCTCGCCAAACTCATCACGGGCTGGTTCGACTATCGCCACCGCACGCTGTACTTCGGTCCCCGCGACGCCGAGATGGCGGCCGAAGCCGTCGTTCGAGGCTCGGGACGCAAGCGCACGGGGCCCACGCAGACGCGTCACTACCGTCACACCAAGGCGTCGGAGATTTACTTTCTCCATAAAGAGGTGGCGAAGGCCAACGTCAGGTTCGTGATGCCGCGCGGCCCGTTGCCTCGCGAGCAGCGACCCGCGGCGCTGCTGTTCTCCGAGTACCTCTCGGGCAGCATGAGCTCGTTGGTGTTCCAGGAGATTCGGGAGTCGCGTGGCCTGGCGTATTCGGCCTACAGCCGCTTTACCTGGGGCAGCACCACGAAGGACGAGTCGGGACTGCTCGGCTACATGAGCACGCAGGCGGACAAGGTGCCGGTCGCGGTGGAGACGTTCTTGGGCCTGCTGCGGGCCGAAGATATCGCCCCTGAGCGGATCGCATCCGCCAAGGCGTCCCTGGACCAGGGCTATCGCTCGTCGCGTATTGACCCGCGCTGGGTGGTGTCGTGGGTCGAAGACTGGGACGAACTCGGCGAGAAGAGCGACCCGCGCGCATGGGAGTGGAAGAGCGTGCAGAAACTTGCTCTGGCGGACGCCAAGAAGTTCGCCAAGCAGTTCAGAGATACGCCGGTTGTCGTGGCCATCGTGGGCGATCGCGATCGGGTTGGCCTCGAGGCGCTCGGCAAGATCGGGAAGGTCAACGAAGTGAAGGCTGCGTCGCTGTTCTCGTACGGCGCGTTTCCGGAAAAGAAGGCGAGCAAGCCCGCGGCCGGCAAACTGCGTGACCGCGCACGCAAGCGAGCCAGCAAAGCAAAGGGCGCCACTTCGGCGCCCAAGTAGAGACCCGGTTAGGGTCCAATGTTGGCGCCTCTGCTCACACAGGGGCGCCGTTGCGGTTTGTTTTACGGCGTGACGTCGGCGAAGGTCTCGACGACCTTGTCGATGAGGCCGAAGTCCAGCGCCTCTGTGGGGCTGAGCCAGGTGTCGCGGTCCAAAGCCTTGGCGATGGTCTTGCGCTCTTTGCCCGTGCACTCCGCGTACAGGTCGATGAGCCGCTCCCGCATCTTCACGATCTCTTCGGCGTGGATTGCGATGTCGGTCGCAGGCCCGGTCACCCCGCCGTGCATCGACGGCTGGTGAATCATGAAGCGCGCGTTGGGCGTCGAGTAGCGTTTCCCCTTGGGAGCGCACAGCGCCAGGATCGAGCCCATCGACGCGGCCATACCGGTGACGATTGTGCACACCGGTGAGGTGATCATGTTGACCTGATCCCAAATCGCGAAGCCGTCATCAACCGAGCCGCCCGGGGAGTTGATGATCATGGTGATCGGCTCGCCAGGGCCGATCGACTCCATGTACCAGAGTTTACGGATGGCATCGGTGGCCGAGGCGTTTCCGACCCCAGCTGAGAAGAACAAGCGCCGCGCCTTGAGCAGCGTGTGCTCGATCTGATCGTCCAGTCGGGTGAAGTCCATCGCGTCAGTGTCTCCGAAGCCCAGTATGCCATGCCTGCCCGCGCCCGACAGCTGGGCGGATGGTCGGGCTACCGCCCCTAATCGAAACAGCGCCGAACACCGAACGCGCGAGTCATACGAATCAAGCGTCCCGTTGTGGTCGTGTTGATGGGCGCTGCGGATTGCGTCGAGGGCGGTCGAGGGTGGCGGCAGCCCACGCTGGGTCGGTGTGCGGTGGACGTGTCCGGTCACCGAACGCATCGCTCGCCCTCCGGTTAGTCGATGGGCCTAGTTTTGGTGGACCCCGCTATTGGTGCGGCGGAATCGGTCGAGCTTTCCCTGGGCCCGGCCGCTTCCCGATAATTAATCCGAAGGCTGCACCCGTCGCCGGCCATTGAGCTATTATAGGTTTGGCCGCTCGGTTTTCCTGGAATTGCTAAGCATCATGCGCGTAAACGCTCCTATCACGGCAGTTCTCCTGTCTTCTCTCGTTCTCGGGTGCGCGCAGACTCCGCGGAGCGAGGCGGACCCGGCTATCGCGGCCACAAGCACGGGCGGTGCGCAGGAGTCGGGCGACGACGACGATGACGACGGCGACGATTCGGACACCGGGACGGTGATCCTCGACGTGCCCGCGGCCGGGACCGGGATCGGCGGCGAGCAGGAAGAGTGCGCCTCGTTCTCCGCGATGGCCAATCTTGAGAAGCGTCCGGCCGACATCCTATGGGTGGTCGATAACTCACCGAGCATGGTGGAGGAGGCCGCGGCCGTTCGTGCTCGACTGGGTGATTTCTCCGACCAGATTGTCGAGGCGGGCATCGATGTTCGCGTATTTCTTCTGACCTCGTTCCCCAACACCGCGCTGCCTCCGTCGATCGATACCGGCGTG
>JAESSZ010000317.1 GCA_016763875.1 Nannocystaceae bacterium | reverse complement strand
CGGGCCCCTCGCCGCACGCGATCTCGCGCTATGGTTGCGCGCCCTCCATGAAGTTCTTCCCCAGTAAGCCTCTGCGGTTGCCGCGATTCCGGACGTATGTGCCTCGCCCGGATGACCCGAAGATTTTCTGGTTCAACAGCGAACGGGACGACATTGTCCAACAGGTCGTCTCGCGCATCATGGAGCGGTACGCCGACGAAGAGGCGGCCGAGCTCATCCTCAACGACTGCGCCTACCACGAGGTGCGGCGGCTCGAGAATCGCACCGACGACAGCGCGAAGAGGGAGCTTGACCAGTGGCGTGGGATCATTCGACGGGTCTCGCGTATGTCGATGGAGGGTAAACACGAGACCCTGCGCGCGATCGCATTGGACATGGCCAAAGACGTCGCGGGTAACTTCGACCCTCGGGTCTACGGGTTCGCGAGCAAGGCCGTGCCAGGCCTGCTCACGGCGGCCATGAATCCGTCGAAGTTGCTGCGTAACGTCCTGGACTCGGGATCGCGGATGGATGAACTGGTGTCTGTCGAGGGGCCGATCGACAAGATCAGACATCTCTCCAAGCGCGGCACGATAGTCTTGGTGCCGACGCATTCGTCCAACCTCGACTCGCTTGCGATCGCGTGGGCGTTATACCGTGAAGGGATCTCCCCGGTCGTGTACGGCGCGGGCAAGAACCTCTTCTCCAATCCGATCATCTCCTTTTTCATGCACAACCTCGGCGCGTATCGCGTCGATCGTCGGGTCCGTGCAGGGTTGTACAAAGAGGTCCTCAAAACCTACTCCTGCGTCACGATTGAGCGCGGGTATCACTCGCTCTTCTTTCCGGGCGGAACCCGTAGCCGATCCGGAGCGATCGAACGCCGACTCAAACTGGGGTTGGCGGGCACCGGAGTTGAAGCGTTTTCGCGTAACCAGGTTCGTGGCGTTGACCGCCCGGTCTATTTTGTACCGGCGACGATCAACTACGCATTGGTGCTCGAGGCCGAGACGCTCATCGACGATCACCTCAAGGAGCAGGGGCGCGCCCGGTACATCATCGAAGACGATGAGTTCTCTCGCATCGAGCGCTGGGTGTCCTTCTTCGACAAGTTCTTCGGGCTCGACAGCGCGTGTGTCGTGCGTTTCGCAGAACCGGTCGACCCCTTTGGCAACCCGGTCGACGAGCAGGGACGGTCGATCGCACCGGATGGACGCACGATCGACGCGTCGGACTACGTCAAACGTCGTGGCACGCCCGTGGTCGACCACGCGCGCGACGCGGCGTACACCCGCGAGTTGGGCAAGACGATAGCCCGCGCCTACGAGACCGAGACGGTCATCATGCCCACGCAGTTGGTCGCCCACGTCATCTTTCGGCGACTCGTTCGCGCGACGCCGGGGCTGGACCTGTTCTCACGTCTGCGCCATCGCGGGGATGTGGCGATCCCGTGCGACGAGCTCGCCGTCGAGATTGGGGAGACGCGCGACCGTCTGCTTGGCCTCGCCGACGCGGGCAAGGTTCATGCGGCGGGCGTGCTGCGGCGTGAATCTCCCGATCGTTTGCTCGACCGGGCACTTGGGGCTTGGGGCGGCTATCACTCCAAGTCGATCGCCAAGGTCGTCAACGGATCGGTGATCGCGGACGACCCCAACTTACTGCTGTTCTACCAAAATCGTGTTCGTAACTTTGCCTGCGACCTTGTGGGCGACGGCGCGCCCGATCGCGCCGCCGCGCGCGACATTGCGGCCCTGGAGACGACCCCGACATGAACATGCCCGTAGCCGTCGTTGGCGGCGGAACCTTCGGGCGTGGTCTCGCCCTGGCCGCAGCTCGCGTGGGTCGGCGCGTCGTACTGTGGAGTCGCTCCACTCGTTCGCTGGGCCACGAGCACATTCAGTGCACCACCGACATGGCGGCGATCGCTCAGGCGGAGCTCATCTTCATGGCGGTGCCCTCGCCCCACGTGCAGCAGGTCGCCGACATGGCCTGCAAGCATGTCAACGGCTCGCATCTCATGGTGCACGTCTCTCGCGGACTGGTTGGCGATGAACTCACGACGGTGAGTCAAGTCCTGCGGTCACGCACGCCGTGTCGACGTGTGGGAGTGCTCGGCGGGCCGCTGGTTGCCGAGGCTCTGACCGAAGGGGCGCCCAGCGGCGGTATCGTGGGCACGCTGTTTCCCGAAGTCGCCGACGCGGTCATCGAGGCGATAGGTGGGCCCAAGCTGCGCATCTACACGACCAAAGATGTGGCCGGGGTCGAACTCGGGTCCGCGTTCGTGGGTCTGGTTGCACTCGCGCTGGGCTTTGCGCAGGGCCAGAAGCTCGGGCCCAGCACGCTGGCGATGTTGGCGACGCGCGGCCTGGCCGAGGGGGCTCGCGTGGGGGAGCGCTTCGGCGCGCAGGAGCGTACGTTCGCTGGTCTGGCTGGCGCGGGCGACATCATGGCGGCGATTGCGGGTGACAGGCGCCCCGAAATCGCGTTCGGTCGTGCGCTCGCCGAAGGCCTGGTGGCGGGACAAGCCGCGGAACGGGCCGGGGCCTACGTCGAGGGCGCAGCGATTGCGCGACGAATCTCGGATTGGGCGGCGCGGCACGATGTGGCGGTGCCGATCTCCACCGGTATCGCTCGTCTCATCACGGGCGACGCCTCAGGGCCTCAAGTCCTCCACGAGTTGATGACGCGCCCGATGGGCACGGGCGAGTAGCCCCCGCTACGCTCAGAAGAAGCGTGCAACTCGGAACGCGTCCACGGTCTCGCCGGCCTTGCTCGGCGGCGTTGCGTAGGCCTCGAAGACGACCGCGTCGACGATGTCCCGAAGGTCGGGGTACTGCGTGCGCACGTGGTCCATCAGCTTGTCGGCGTCGCGCCCCACCAACTCTTCCACCAGTCCGCCGCGATTGACGTACTTCACGACCAAAGAAACGTCGCTCTGCGTCGCGGCCAGTGACAACCCATGGAGGTTGAAATCTTGGCCGTCGATGACCCAAGCTTTGGTTTCTGCGACAAACAGAGGATGTTCGCGCAGCCGCACGAGGTCTTCCTCGATGGCAGCGGATATCGGCGTGCTCACCGATGGGCCGCGCGAGGCCATGGCCCCGGCCATGGCCAACGCGGCGTAGGCCGGAACAAGTTTGCTCGCACGTCGAAGCTTGCCCGCCACGCTGATCCACTCGGTGGCGCCGCGGCGACGAAAGCGGGATGGATGCACCTGGATCCCCAAAAGCCGCCATGTGTCGTGCTTTCGGAGTTTGATGACTGCGGTGTGCTCGTAGACCGGGCCGGGGATGATCAGGCTGACGTAGCCAATGTCTTCATCGCCAGCGTTGACCAACAAGGTGAGGGCGGGCGGCCCGTCGGTCTTGTCGCCCTCGCGGCACAGCAGCCGCGCAAGATCGTTGACGCCGCCGCTGACGTGTCCGAAGGCGACCGCTTCGACCGCGGATTCCCCTGGGGGGGCGTCCTTGACCCTTCCCGCCAGTATCGCGAGTGTGTCCAGGAATGCACGCTCGCCTTCAGGATGTTTGGCCTGAGGATGCAGCGCTTCCCATAGCGCTCCGTGTTGGTCTTCGCGGAGTGCGGCGAGCAGCTCCCGCGCACGCGCGACGAGAGCGATTCGCTCCTTGGCTTCGATGGCATCGTCCATCGCGCAGGACACCGCGATGGCTCCTTTGGCGGAGGAGGGCTCGCCGGCCGCGGTCGCGGGCTCGGCGACAGTCCTCCCCTGGTCCGCGGGCTTGGCGTCATCGGTGGCGCATGCCGAGCCCAAGAGCCAAAACGCCAACAGTGGGGCGACCGTCCAGCGACTCATGACGGGGCTTGTAGCACCCGTCGTGACTACTCGACAGGGGTGAAGCCCTGCAGTTCGGACTGGTAGGCGCTCAGCGAGAACGCCGTGGTCGTCGAGCCTGGGGACTCGCTGTTGTTGTCGCACGGTGCGTTGCCCTGCGGCAGCGGGTTCGCGCCGCAGTCGCCGTCCTGGCAGTCAGTTCCGCCAAGTTGGGTGACTCGGTCCAAGACGAGCCCTGAACCCCCAAACGATCCTCCGAAGTCGACATTGGTGCTGTCACTCGCGCCATCGGCCAAGTTGAACGGCGTCGTTGCGGTGTTGGTGAGCCGGAAGGTCAGCGTGTAGGTCTGGCCGGGGTCTTGGTACCACTGCCCGGTACCGGGGTCGTGCCAGTCGGAGTCGCACTCGGCGGCGGGTGGTTCGTACACCGTGAACTCGATGTAGTAGACCTCGATCCCGTCGAGCAGGATCGGTGACAATCCGTCACCCACGGAGTCTTCGTCCACAACGCCGGTCACGAAGATACGAGGCGCGCGGATTGGACGAGTCTCTGGCGAGAAGTTGGCGGTGCGTGACAAGACGCTCGACGAGGGGAACGGGCGGAACCGTCGCTCTCGCTCGATCTGCGACAACGGCATTCGCATGAAGCCGGGATTGGTACCCGGGAGCGCTATCGTCGTGCCGGACGGAATCGCGAAGCCTTCGCCCTTGAGCGGTCCACTGTGGTCATCGACCAAGACGTAGACACTCGAGTGGAAGTTCGTGTCTGCGGTGAGGGCGTCATCCGCGGCACTACCGCTGATGAGCGCGACGAGGAACTGATCGGTTTCCGTGAGCACGCCCGCGGAGCCCGACAGAAAATCGTCGATGCGGTCGTTGGCGCTAATCGCTGGCGGGAACACGAACGGGTCGCCCGGGTTGCCGCTGGATGCCGAGCATGTGGTCGCGCCCGTGCAGGCGTAGAAAGGAGTGCCCGTGACAGCGACCGCGGCCGAGCCCCACAGCCCAGTGCTGTCCGATTCGTGCGCCGATGCGCGACCGAGGTCCCAGCGGAACAGGCGCCCCGCGGGATCGGCGACGTACGCTTCCTGGGCCTCGGCCCAGAACCGAGACAAGCAGTGTGTCGCGACCGCGGTATCGACCAGTGCAGCGAACTCGTCCTCGTACACGTCGTGGACGATCGCAGGAAGCGTGGCGGCTTCCACGATGACACCCGTCAGTGCTTCGGCACGCACCAAGGTGCGGCCCTGGGCGGCCGGGGGGCTACCCTCGGTGTCCGGATAGCCGCTGCCCATGACGATGAATGCGTCGGGCTCGTTCGACGCGATGTCCCCGTCGACGTGGTAGACGATCGCGGGACGTGCCCAAGTTTCGCCGTTGTACTCGTCGTAGTCGGCCTTGAGACCTGGATCCTCGCTGGTCCAAAGCACTTCGATCGGACCGCTCGGCGAGGATGGACTCATGTGCGACAGGTCCAGTGCTATCCACTCGCGGCCACCGACGCCCATGCCGATGATGCCCAGGTGACGCCAAGTCCAGTCGTCCGAATCCGCGGAGCGGTCGTCGAAGACCCAACCGTGGTTGAGCGTGGAGGCGACACCGTAGTGGTGGTCTTCGATCTCGCCGTCTTGGCCCATCGTCGCGGCGCCAACCTCGGTCTGCGCGACGAGCGACTCCAATGCAAAACGCGGGACGAACCCGAACAGCTCATTACCGCTGTTGAGTTGGAACGCGTGGACGACACCCATGTCGTCCGCGATGACGACGGCTTCTTGTTGCTCAAAGTGCGGCGACGGACTGGCAATACGCGAGTCCACATCGTTGACGGCTTCCGCGTAGGCGTTGAGCGAGTCGGGCAGAGAGCCCGAGGCACCGATGAGGCGCCCGCCGCAATGCGGATCGTTGATCGCAACCGGTGGTGTGAAATCCGAGCG
>JAESSZ010000316.1 GCA_016763875.1 Nannocystaceae bacterium | reverse complement strand
GGCGGAGGAGCAATGACCGTGCGCTCGGACGAAGCAGAATGATGCGGAGCGCGCGGCCGTGGGGCGATCGCGGTGTCGCCTGAGATCCGGGACGAACGCCCTTTGCCATCGAGCGAGGCGATTGCCGCTCGGTGGAAGCTGGCCGATGCCGCGGGCGATGGATCGTCGGCGGATCGCGGGGCGCTGTCGCCCGCCATGTTCAGTCCCAGCACCGCCGCGACCGCCTGCGCGCGCCCGTCGACGGCACGCGTCAGCTCGTACTCCAGCGAGCGCATCGACTGCGGCCGATCACTCACCTCCCGCAGCAAGCAATGCGCAATGACCTCGGCAACGGGCTCAGGGACCTCGGGCCGAAATGCAGTCACCGGCTCGGCGTCGCGTGAGCCCTTCTGCATCAAGACATCAATCGCGTTGCGGCCCGAAAACGGGAGTTGCCCCGCCAACATCTCGAACAAGATGCACCCGGTGGCGTAGACGTCGGACGCGACGGTCGCGGGAATCCCCGCCCCCTGCTCGGGCGCCATGTAGTCCGGCGATCCCAAAATCAAACCGGGTGAAGTCGTCGCGGAGTCCGCTGCTGTCTTGCAGATCCCAAAGTCGAGAACTTTGACGAAGTCGGGGTCCTTACCGACCGTCGTGAGAATGATGTTGTCGGTCTTGAGATCGCGATGGATGATGCCGACCTCGTGCGCCGCCGCCAGGGCCAGGCAAATCTGGCGGACCACGTGAACCGCACGCCGCACGGCCAACGGACCCTCATCCTCGAGCACCTCGGCCAAGGTCCGCCCCTCGAGCAGTTCCATGACGAAATACACGTCGTCTTCGTCGGTGGTCCCGATGTCGACAACGTCTATGATATTGGGATGGCCCGTTTGCGTGGCCGCCCGAGCCTCACGCATGAAGCGATCGACGATGTCAGCGTCGCGCGTGTACATCGGGTGGAGCACCTTCAACGCGAAGATCTTGCCCAACGCCATATGCGTCGCTGAGAACACCGCCCCCATGCCACCGATCCCGATCAGCGCGTCGATCCGGTAGCGTTTTCCGACGATCTCTCCGATCCACTGCTTGGCGGACGCCTCGAGATCCTCGGGTCGAGGGGGTGCCCCGCTCCGACGCGTGTTGCGAAGCTCGACGATATCGGAGTCACGCAACGAAACCGTGGAGGTGGAAGACTTCGCCCTGCCCCGATTGCGCAGGTCGTTGATGCTGATCGCCTCAGAGTCGTCGCCGCGGTCGCGCAACTCGCCAAAGTCCAGCTGCGACTGCTCGGCCAGGTCACGCCCTTCCATCCGAACCTCGCGCGCAAAGATGTCGCGCATGAACTCGCTGGTCCGGTCCGCATCGCACTTGGGAAACTGCTCCGACAACACGGCCGAGAGCGCGGAACGGAACGCCGCTGAGTTCTGGTAGCGAGCTTTGGGGTCCTTGGCGAGCGCCTGCAGCACGACCTCGTCCAAGCCCTCGGGAACCCCAGGCACGAGCTCGGACGGGGGCTTGACCTTGGGATCGCGGACCGCCGTCAGCGCTTCTTGATGGTCGCGACCTGCGGACGGAAACAGCTGCCGGCCGGTCAGCAGCTCCCACAACACAATGCCGCAGGCATACAAGTCCGTACGACGGTCAGCGGAGAGTCCGCGCGCTTGTTCGGGAGAAAGATACGAGTAGCGCCCGAACACCACGCCCGGCGTGGTCATCTCTTTCTTGATCGCGCTCTTGGCCAGGCCGAAGTCGGTGAGCTTCACATCGCCGCGGTAACCGACGAGAATGTTGGGCGGCGAAATGTCGCGATGCACAAGGTCGAGTTGCCCTGCGTCATGGGCGTACTCGAGCCCACGAAGGACCTCCCGCACGACATAGATAGCGACGTCGACCGCGATGCGACGGTGAAGCTGAGCGCAGCGATTCCACACCGCGCGGAGGTCCTTGCCCTCCACCAGCTCCATCGCGAGGTAGTACTCCTCGTCGACACGTCCCGCATCGAACACTTGAACGAGGTTCGGATGGTTGAGGCGGACGACAACCTTGGCTTCGTCCAGGAATCTGCGATGGACGCCCAGGTCCTCGACCGAGTCGAGCACCTTTTTGAGGACGCACATCTTTTCGAAGCCGTCGGTCTCCCCGGCGGCGGCCAAGAAAAGCTCGCCCATGCCGCCGCGCGCCATCGGCCGAATGAGAACGTACTTCCCAAACAGCTGCGGATACCCCGGATGCTGTGGTCCGGCCTCTTGCTGCTGCGCACTGGTGCGAGCCACGCTGGCGGCATCATACCCCGACCGCACCCGATGCGCGCTCAACCTCGTTTCAGCGTGCCCGCATCAACGACGATTCGCGCAGGCTCCCGCGACTGTTGCCCACTGGGGCGCAGGACGACCGTCACCCGTCCGTGGGCGCTGTCGTGACCTGCTGCGCGTCCGTCCACGCGCAGGATGTAGGTCCGGGGCAGGACCGACTCGGCGCGCACTTGACCCGACGAGTCGGTCATTGCACGTACAAATGGCCCTCCCCGCACGGAGACGTCGGGCAGAGGCTCCCCGTCGGCCACAATCTCGACGATTAGATCTCGAGGTTGCGCGGGGGCAACGGGCGTCAATGTCAGGCGCTGACCCGCGGTGACCTCCTCGACGGTGATCACTTCGACGCCGTCTTGAACCACGCGCAACGAGTACGCCCCTGGCCCCAAGTCCTTGAGCAGGAACTCACCATTGTCTGCGTCCACATCGGCGCGATGTCGCTCTGCAGGTCGTTCCAGGGACCGAGCCAGAACGAACGCGCGCGGCAGCGGCTGGCCGGCAGCGTCGGTGAGTACGCCACCGATCGGCACAGAGGCCGCGGGGAGCACCAAAATCCAGGGGTCTTCGGCGGCGGCACCGTCCGCGCGTGCACCAAGTTCAACTTGAACCGAGACGGGACCGTAGCCCTCTCGACGCGCAGACAGCACAACACGCCTCGCCAGTGGCCGCGCCTCGTGACACCCCAGCGTCGCTTGGCACGGATCGCACGGTGGTATCGCGACCTTGCCGACCGAGAACACACCATCGACGTCGGTGCTGGTGTGCGGCGTCACCACCGGAAGCCCGCCCGTGTCGGACACGACGGCAATCGAAACGCTGGCGTTCGGCACCTGCTCGCCCGCCTCGTCGTGGACCTCGCCCCAAAGACGCGCCAGCGGCCGGGCTTCGAATGCCAGGTCTTCGCCGCGCCGCGCGGTCCAGGGCGCACCACGGACATGCGTGGCGTGGCGATACTCGATGCAGACCAGCCCCGGGCACGCAGGGGCCTCGAACGTGCCGTCCTCGCCGAGACGCTGGGCGCCTCCCGCGATGGGGCCGACTTGGCCATCCTCGGACAAACAGGACAACGCGACCGAGCCTCCGCCCACCGCGACCCCGTCGGCGTCGAGGATCGACGCCCTGAAGCGACCGAGGCCGGCGACCGAGGCCGGCCGGGAAGCGACGCCGGATCGCGAGGACACACGCGCGACATCGGCGTGGCCCCTGCTTTCGGCCGTGGTGGAAGAGACTGCGTCCGGGGCGGCGCGCTCCGGGCTGACGAGAAAAACCGCCGTCACGCCCAAGGCGAGAACCGCCGCGATGACCACACCTAGCCACCCACGTGACGACCGTTGGCTCACCCGCGCGCCGCCATAATCGGCGCCATCACCGCCTCGGCCCGCGCACGCGCATCGGCGAGCACCGCGGTGACCGTCGCGTCAACTTGCAATATTTGAGCGTCGAGTTGCTCGGGGTCCGCCACCGGAGCCGCCGCGCCCAGCGCGTAGATCTTCGCCTTCGGCTCGGTGCCACTGGGACGCACGACCAACGTGCAAACGCGTCCGTCGTCCGCGCCAAGTTCAAACACCAACACGTTGCTGGTCAGGTCAAGGGTCGCACTGCCCGTGTCGCGTGGCTCCGCACGATCGATGCGGCGACGCACCGCGAGACCGCCGAGTGACGTCGGAGGGTCGGTTCGGTAGGCCTCGACCGCCGCCGCGATTGCCTCTCGGCCCGCACCACCGGTGGCCCACAGGTTCTCGGTGCGCTCGCGGTAGTAGCCGTGTTCCAGCCAGATCCGGCGGAGTTCATCC
>JAESSZ010000315.1 GCA_016763875.1 Nannocystaceae bacterium | reverse complement strand
TGTTTGCCACCTCAATCTCCACAAGACGTTTTGCATTCCGCACGGGGGCGGTGGTCCGGGCATGGGGCCGATCGGCGTGGCGGCCCATCTCGCGCCGTTTCTGCCCGGACACCCAGTCGTCAAGACGGGCGGTGAGCAAGCGATCGGTGCGATCTCAGCCGCGCCGTTCGGCAGCGCGAGCATCTTGCCGATCTCGTACATGTACATTGGCCTGATGGGCTCGGCGGGTCTACAGATGGCCACCAAAGTCGCCATCCTCAACGCCAACTACATGGCCGCGCGCCTCAAAGAGCACTACCCGATCCTCTACACCGGGGAGTCTGGTCGGGTCGCGCACGAGTTCATCGTCGATCTGCGGCCGCTCACGGCGTCCAGTGGTGTGCTGGCCGAGGACGTCGCCAAGCGCCTGATCGACTACGGATTCCACGCCCCAACCATGTCGTTCCCCGTCGCGGGCACGTTGATGATCGAGCCCACCGAGAGCGAGTCCAAGGATGAACTCGACCGCTTCGTCGATGCGATGATCGCGATTCGCAAGGAGATAGCGGCGGTCGAGGCGGGCCAGTGGCCCAAGGACGACAACCCGTTGTGCAACGCGCCACACACCGCGGCTGAGGCGACGGCCGATACCTGGGAGCATCCGTACTCACGTAGCGAGGCGGCGTACCCGGCGAGTTGGACGCGGCGACACAAGTACTGGCCACCCGTGTCCCGGGTCGACAACGTCTACGGCGACCGGCACCTGATGGCCACGCTCGGCGAGTTCGTCGGATCCTAACGACTACTCTTGCTCGTCGATGAGTTCGACGACCAGCGCGGTGATGTTGTCTTTACCGCCCTGGTCGTTGGCGAACTTGATGGCTTCGAGCACCGCGTCTTCGACCTCCATGTCGAGGAAGTAGCGCATGTGCTCGGGGCTCTCGATGTATCCGTGCAGGCCGTCCGAGCACAGCACGAGTCGGTCCCCCGGAAACAATGGGATCGGCAACGTATCGACCTCGACGTAGTCCTTGTGGCCAACCGCCCGGGTGATGACGTTGCGCGCGCGCGAGTGCTGCGCCTGCTCGGGCGTAATGAGCCCGTGCTTGATCTGGTAGTTGATGAGGGTGTGGTCCTCGGTCAGCTGGGCCACCTCGCCCCCGCGTACGAGGTACACGCGCGAGTCTCCAACCTGACCGACGACGCCGACGTTGCCGCACACCAAAAACACCGACGCGGTTGTGCTCATTCCCCGCTGCTCGGGGTCGAGTTCACCCATGGTGTGCACCATGTAACAGGCGTTTTGGATCGCACCGCGGACGAGCTGACACAACTGGCCCGCGCGTTCGGATGCATTGACCGCGGCGATTTCGCGGATCGTGGCTTCGTTGCGCTTGAGCCACTCCCAGATGAGCTCGACGGCTTCCTGACTTGCGACCTCGCCCTTGGCGCGTCCGCCGACGCCGTCCGCGACGACGAAGACGCCGAGATCGGGGTCCGCAAGGTGCGAGTCTTCGTTGTGCTCGCGTGCCTGACCGACGTCGGTGTGACCGAAGTAGCGGAGTCGCATTCGTCGACGAGGTTACCAGCCCTGTGCCGGGCACGCGACGTCGCAGCAGAAGCGGTCCGCATCCGGCCGTATACGCGGCCTCACGCCCGTCGCGAGAATCTACTGGGCAGCACAGAGACGACCCGGGACTCTTGAGGCAGCGCTGGGCCCAGGTGCAGCGCACCTGCGTGCAGCAGCATCTGGGGAGCCGATCCTTCCGGGCCGTACAACGGATCGCCCACAATAGCGCACCCCACCGCCGCAAGGTGGACCCGCGCTTGATGTCGGTGACCGGTGCGCAATACGAGCACCACGCAGGGGTGGGCGAGGCCCGTTTCGCGCGTTGCAAGCGCTGTCGTGTCGGCAGCCTCTGGTTGCAGAACCGGCCACACGTCGCTGATGGCGTCGCGCCCCTGCGGGCTGAGTTGCACCCGTCGTGTGCCCGCAGCGCCGGACTGCGGGCCCAGCGGCGCGTCGAAGCACAGGCCTGTGGGTCCTGGGCAGCCGGGGGTGATGCCATCGAGCGTTGGCCCACCCGGACCGAGGCGGCGGACCGAGCCGGCAGAGACCAGCGGGGCGGCCAGAGGCAGGGCCTGCGCGACCGCGGCCAAATACGTCTTGTGAACGGAGCCGGATGAAAAGGCTTCGCGCGCGCGCTCCCAGGCGTCGCGGTTGCGGGCGAAACACACGACGCCAGAGGTCTCGCGATCGAGGCGATGGACCGCACCGCCTTCGCTGGGTGAGGGCCCGGCCGTGGCACATTCGGGATGCACCGCGGCGACCGCGTCGGCGAGCGTGGCTGGGTCGTCGTGGCGCAGCCGTTGGGTGTGGATCCCGGGCGGTTTGTCCACGTAGACGAAGTCGTCGGTCACTGCGAGGACGACGATCGGTGGTGGTGGCTCGTGTCCGACTTCGGCAAGGCGGAGCTCGATCCGCGTCCCGACCGACACGCGGGCTGACGGGGCAGCGCGGCGACCGTCGATCGATAACGCGCCCGCCAAACCCCGCTGCCGTGCGACACGACGCGACAAGCCGGGGACACGTCGTCCGAGCACGACATCCGCGCGCGCGCCATCGTCCTCGGGCTCGACGACGACCAGGCCGAGTGTGGGGGGTGCTGGCTCGCCGGGTGGTGCTTCGATCACGAGAGAGACTCCGCGGGTGGTCGCAGGATGATGGCCTCGCATGTGTCTCCGGCCTCGACGGCCTCGACGCCGATCGGGACGATGAACAGTAGGTCGACCATACCGATCGATCGGAGGTTGCCCGACTGTTGTGCCGACAACGGGGTTGCGGTGCCCGGGAGACGACCCCAGCGTGCGCGAACGTAGTGGGCCCGTGGCCCCGCGCCACGCAGCGCGGCAGTTGTGGTCAGTGGCAAGCGTAGAGGGGGGCGCGGGGTTCGCTCGCCCGTGCGAATACGGAGCGCGGGTTGAACGAGCAGTAAGAAAGTCACCCAGGCGCTCGCTGGATTCCCGGGCAGCGCGAACACCAATGTCGTGTCGCGGGTTCCGAACGCCGCCGGTTTGCCCGGGCGCAGGGCCAGCCCGTGCACGTGGACCTCGACCCCAAGTGCCTCGAGTTCGCGCCGCACGAGGTCGTGATCACCCACCGAGATTCCGCCCGAGGTGACGAGAATATCCGCGCTGAGGCCCTCGGACAGCCTGGCTCGGAGTTCGTGTGGATCGTCCCCGGCATCCGGCAGCACCACTGGCTCGCCGCCCGCATCCACGACCTGTGCGGCGAGCATCAGAGCGTTGCTGCTGACGATCTGCCCGGGCCCTGGCTGGTAACCGATGCGAACCAGTTCATCCCCTGTCGAGAGGATCGCCACCCGCGGGCGGCGGTGCACGAGCACCGTCGCGTGGCCCGCGGACGCGAGTGTGGCGAGCGACCCCGCGTCGATCTGCGTCCCGCGCGGCACCACGATGTCTCCTGCTGCGACCTCGGACGCGCGGCCTCGGACGAAACGACCAGCGGCCACCCCTTGGGCGGCCGCAGCGTCGATGTGGAGCTGCGTGGTCTTACCGTCGTTCACGACGTCGACGTCTTCCTGGGGGACCACCGCGTCGGCGTCTTCGGGCAGCACGGCGCCTGTGAAAATGCGCGTGGCCTGCCCCGACGGCAGCGCGAGTTCGGAGGGGTGCCCCGCGGCGCTCTCGCCGGTTGCGGTCAGCGTGACCGCGCTGCCCGGTGGATTGCGGCCGACAGCTGAGACGACATCGGCGCTGCGGACCGC
>JAESSZ010000314.1 GCA_016763875.1 Nannocystaceae bacterium | reverse complement strand
GCGGAGCGCGCGATCAAAACCCGCCGACAGATCCACACCGTCGTCGGCGAGGGCCGAGTACCAGCCCAGCAAGGTGTCACGGTGCTCGCGGAGCTGCTGGACCCAGCCGTCGAGGACTTCACGGTACGTGACCTTGTCGGTCGCCACGACGAGTCGTCGCGCCGGAACTATCCAGTTCAACGCCATACGGGCTCACCTTCGTGGCAGCGGCCGAGCAGAGCAAGCGTGACAGCGTCGGGCTCACCCGTGGGCGGCAGGCCGTGGGCGGTCTGAAACGCCTTGAGTGCAGCCGCGGTGTGCTCCGCCGCATCGCCGTCCTCGGCGCCGCAACAGAAACCGATGTTGTTGAGGCGCTGCTGCAGACCGCGGGCCTGGACCGAGGGATCAAGGTGAGCCAGGACAAAGGTGTGTGCCTCCGAGAAGTCAGTGTCGGGGAAAAGGACAACGACGAGCCGCAGCGCCTGCATCGGCGCAGATACGCGAAGCCATCCGCGGGCATCCAGATGTCCTTCGGTGGATTGCCCCCCGTCCAGCCGCCAGGTCACAGGATCATGGCCTCGCGGGATCCCCCCGCGACAGAACTGGAACGAAACCGTCTGCTGATGCGGCCGATAAACCAGGGTATGCACACCATCGCAAGCCAGGCTCACCACCTTGGTTTCGTCAGCGGGCACAAAGACCTGGTCGTCCTCGAACAAGACATTGGGCCCTCGCGTCTTGAACAACTCGCGATTTTCCGGCGCCTCGCAGATCCGTCGGTTCGCAACTCCGTAACGCACCGCGATGTGCCGTACGGTCTCTCCTTGGCTAACAGTGTGGTGCGGCATGGCTGTTTGGAAGGTCAACTGGCCTGGCCCCACTCGTCGGGGCAAAGATCGGGAAACGACCAATGGCAATGGCCGCCAGGGATGTTCCGAATCCGCGCCACCCCGCGGACGTCCAACCGTCCAGTGACCTCGCTGTGGTCAGCCAACACGACCCGGTAGGCCTCGCCTGCGCGCGGATTGTCGCTTTCGTCCAGCAACCGCACCTCGATCCAGTGAGCCTCCAACGGGGCCAGGCCTTCGTCGCTGATGAGCGCCTCCGGCTCCCCGCAGATAGCCTCGATCGCGGGGGTGGCCTGACGAAATACCGCCAAGCCGCCCGCGGAGAGCGCTTGCAGCAGTTGTTGCAGCGTGGCCTGCCTGGGCCGACCCACCGATGCACCGATGAACTCCGCCGCGTGTACTGCGCCCAGGGCATGAGACTGCCATGCGTCCTGGAGTGCCCAGCGCGCCTGAACCCCATGCAACTCTTTGCAGCCCGCCTCGGCCCGGCGCAGCTCGTCCACGCAGCGGCGAGACACCAGCCAGTGCGGCTCTCCAAATATCGAGATTTTGGTGCTGAGCATGGCCCCTGGAATCGTGGGAGACGCACGGTCCAAGGTGGGTTGTGGCGTTGAGGGCCCAAGCGTTCCCGCCTGTCTTAAGTTTTTTCAGGTCGGCTGTTGTTTCGGTGCCAAATGGCGTGATTCGCGCGCAGCGACTTGCAGACGACCGCCGATCATGTAACTTATGCAGTTACATGAGAAGGGACGGACGACTTTCGGCTGCGCTCCACCTCCTGCTTCACCTCGAGCGAAGCGAGGTTCCAATGACTTCCGCGGCGCTCTCCAAGGTCATGGACACCAACCCCGTAGTCATCCGCCGCATGCTGGCTGGCATTAGGGATGCGGGCTACGTTCGATCCGACAAGGGGCATGGTGGAGGTTGGACGCTGGCCTGCGAGATGTCGCAACTTTCGCTGCGCGATATCTATGACGCGCTTGGCCGCCCCACCGTGTTCGCGGTCGGGCACCGAAAGGAGTCCCCGGACTGCCTGGTCGAGCAGGCCGTGAACGCGTCCCTCACCGCGGCGCTTGACGAGGCCGAGGCCGTCCTCCTCGCGCGCTTCGCAGACGTGTCCCTCGATCAGATCGCCTCCGATGTCCAAAAGCGTCTCCGCGCCCGCAAGACGCAGCAGCGTCGGCGGCAAGGCACGGGGGGGTGTGGTCATGTCTGAAGACTCCTTCTCGGACTCGCACGCGGTCGCTCGCTACGCCGAAGGTCCGCGCCGCGTCGTGCCAGGCGACGCGACCCTGCACCGCATGGTGGCCGTCCTTGTGGCCGAACGCGTGACAGCCTCGGCGAAGGTCCTCGTCGTTGGGGCGGGTGGCGGCCTGGAACTGCAGGCTCTTGCGCAGGCTCACCCGGGCTGGACCTTTGATGGCGTGGACCCGTCCGCCAAGATGCTTGAGCTTGCGAAGCAGACGCTGGGACGATTGGGCTCGCGCGTGCGGCTGCACCACGGCGGCATCGATGCCGCACCCGACACGCAGTTCGACGCCGCGACCTGCTTGCTCACCATGCACTTCCTGGATCTGAACGAGAGACGACACATCGTTTCAGAAGTACGCCGCCGCCTCGTCCCCGGCGCGCCGTTCGTGCTCGCTCACCTGAGCTTTCCCCAAAACCCGGACGACCGGGAGCGGTGGCTCTCGCGATACGCCGCGTTTGCCGTGGCCTCGGGCGTAGAGCCGGACAAGGCCGAAGCCGCCCGCGCCGCCATCGCCTCTCGACTGCCTATCGTCTCGCCCGACATGGACCAAGCCATCCTAAGAGAGGGCGGGTTCAACAACGTCGAGTTGTTCTATGCCGGACTCGCGTTCCGCGGCTGGGTGGCCCGTGCGTGACTCTTTGGCGGGGCGCTACCCGCCAAAGAGCTCAGAACCTCAGTCTTTGGGGACGCCTGCGCGGAAGTTCCAATGGTCCTTGCCTGAGATGTTGCCGCTGAAGGGATTGAGCGCGGACGGGTCGGGGTCCTTGCGGTACTGGTGGCAAAGGAACTCGAGCTTTCCGTTGGGGGCGACGCCGACGGATGCGGCGGACCGCATGTGGCAATGCTGGGCGCTCTGGCTGACCTCGAAGACGTCGACGGGGTCGAGTTGGGGGGCACCGTCTCGTCGCACGAGTTTGGACAGGCGCCAGTACCCACGCCCCTCGAGGCCGTCGAGCCCCCCGCCGTCACCGCTAGAGTGCATTGCGTAGATGTCCCCGGTTCCGCATTCGGTCACAACCGACAGGTTTTCGGAGAACTCGTACTTTTGCGGCACGGCCGCAGTCGGAGCGAAGCGCTGCTCCCCAAGGAACCGCATGGTCAGGTCCGAGGGATCCGAGAGGTCGCCCTTCATGTTGTAGAACTGGTGGAATCGGTGGATCCGGCTTCCGTCCTTGTGGGTGCTGCGGTCGCCCGGCACCGTCGAGATCAGCAAGTAGCTTCCGTCGCTGAGTTTGGCTGTGCCCAGACCGCCACCGAACTGCTTCGCTTCGTGAGACTCCCCCGTGGCTTGGGGTATCAGGTGCGTGATGTCTTGTCGTGTCGTCCGGCGGCGCAGATCGATCAGCCGGAGTTCGTCGGGATTCCGACTCGCGGGTCGTTCAGCGAACAGCAAGTACTGCCCCAGCACGTGCAGGCCGTTGGGGTGCTGCGTCTTGGTCCGGTGTAACGCCACCAGGCGCTTTCTTCCGCGCGGGCCCTGCTCGATGATGAAGACGGTTCCGGGTCGCCCTGGCTCCTTCTGACTGTGCGTTCCGGCGTACCAGGCAGGTCCTCCATTGGTGCGGACGAACGCTTGCGGGTGGGCGGTAGAGAGCCCCACCGCGTTGGCAAGATCCGTGTCTTCGTCGAACGCTTCGTACGGCCGAATCGACTCGGGGCGATAGCCGGTGCCCCAGCTGAAGCGCCATGGCTTGCCTTTCCAGTCCGACTGGCCGCGCCGCATTTTTGCGAACTGTCCGCGAACGTTGCCCGTGCAGGGGTTGCAGTCGCTGTCGCCGCGGCGACACGACAGGTCCCCCGTCACTGGGACTTGTGGCCGGTAGACTTTTGAGCCGTTGAGCTTGGGGACGTTGGGCAGCCGAACTCCGCGCCGTACGTCTGGGTCCAGCGTAGGCTTGAATGGTGGCTTGGTGGGCGAGATGTGAGAGGGGAACGAGCTCGGATTCTTATTCTTAGGAGCCGCTTGTCCGGCGACGGGCAGGAAGAGCGACAGGGCTGCGGCGGCGAGAATCGGGTAGCGCATCGGCGGTGGTGGTACCGCCAGGCGCGGGATTGTTCCCGCGGCACGCTACGCGGCGCAGGTTCCCGAGTCGCCTGGCGGCCGCACGGGAAGGAAGCGGGTCAGACACAGCGAGCACAGTGCAAACCCGGCGCCGCTGAGAAAGACTGCGGTCGGGTTCACCAGCCACAGCAATCCCAAGACCACGGGCAATACGACGGCGGCGATGTGATTGATCGTGAACGCGACAGCCGCAGTGGGCGCAACATCCCGTGGGTCGGCTATCTTGTGGAAATAGGTCTTGATAGCGATCGCCATCGCGAACAGCAGGTGGTCGGCGACGTACAGCCCCGCGGCGATCTTCGGGTCATCCACGAACGCGTACCCACCGAAAATAGCGATCAGCCCAAGGTACTCGAGCGTGAGCGTGCGGCGCTCCCCCCATCGTGCGATGAGCCGGCCGGTCGCGGGGCCGAGCCAGATGTTGGCCGCATAGTTGACCATGAACAGGATCGTGATGTCGCCAACCGAGTAGCCGAACCGTTCGACCATCATGAAACCCGCGAACACCACAAAGATCTGGCGCCGCGCCCCCGCGAAGAACGTGAGCGCGTAGTACAACCAATATCGCCGCCGTAAGATGAGCCGCTTGTGCTGCGCGACCACTTGCGGAAACTGTGGGTAGGCAACCCAGGCAACGGCCGCGACGACGAGTGTCGCGCCGCCGCCAATGGCATAGACGACACCGTAGTCGACATGCAGCACCTCGAACGCCACCCAGATCAAGCCGTACGCGGCGAGTGACGCGGCGCTCGCTGCCGCGATGACCCGGCCAAGCACAATGGGCGCGCGGTCCTTGCCCAGCCATTGCAACGCGAGGCTCTGCTGCTCCGTCTCGCTGTAGTGGTACCCCACCGACATGACCACGGCCGTGCAGTACAGCCCAATGACCGTGGGAAACAGACCGGTCAACGCAGTGCCCAGACCGAGCAAGGCCAACCCAAGCAAGGCCAGCGTTTGCTCGCGCATCACCCACAGAACAAAGACCGCGGTGAACGCCAAGAGCCCCGGGATCTCCCGCAGGCTCTGAAGCGTTCCGATCTCCACCCCACTGAAGGCGGCCCGCTCGATGGCGAAGTTGTTGAGCAACGCCATCCACGTGGCGAGCGACAGCGCAGACCCGGCGCCGATCAACAGCAGGAGCACCTCGGGCGAACGCCACATCGCGGTGGGGTGGCGAGCGTCCACGGGTCGCATGGTAGACGATCATGGTGGTGAGGAGACGGAGACTGAACGACAGCCTCGGCTGAGGTGTGACAGTCCGGGCTACGTGACCGACGTGACCGCCGCCAGCTCAGCAGCGGCGCCCATCGCTCGGATGGGCCCAGTCCAGGCCGAGGCTCTCCACCTGCCCGACGGCGATCAGCGGACCCACCAGTCCCGAAACCCCGGGTCCCAGAACTCCTGCGGCAGCACCGTCACGACATGGGGCGGCCGTGGGTGGACAATCACGGGAAGCCGGGAGTTCATCAAGTGTCCCCCCGGAAGGTGTCGACGATCGAAGAAGATGACTGAGGTCCGATACTGTGTTCCGCCCGCGAGTAGTTTCGGAACAACCGCCCCGTAGTCGCGACGCATTTCGTTGGCCAGACGGTTCGCTATCTGCCTCAGCGCGGGATCACTCGGGTGAGTGCCCTTGAGATCGAACAACTGACCCGCGAGTTCTTCAAGCCGCTCGGTCTGCCCGTCGAGGCTGGTGTCAAAACTGAACACGACTTCACCAGGACAGTCCTGTGAACCCGGCTCGAACATCAGTTCATTGGCTTGAACCACGTGCGCCCACACGACATGCCCTTGCGCGAAGGTTCGTTCCAAATAGCCGAAGTGGGTCTTGATCGGGTCCCAAAACGAGAGTCGGGACCACAGCGGGCGCCGAGTACGAAGACCCGGCCAGCCGATCCGCCCCAGATCACGCGGGGGCGAGCCGAAGATGCGGCGGCAAGACTGGATCATGTCCGTTGCCGTTCGGTCGTCTTGGGCGGGCATTGCGGATTGTTGCTGGGACTCCCCGGCTTGGCCACGGGCCTCCATCATCGCATCGATCGCCACCGAGGCGCGACGCGACGTCTTCCAGTTTCTCTCCAACCGTCGACCGGCCAGTGGGGCTGCCGCCAGGAACAACAGTACAAACGGCACCATCGTGATCCGTTCGATGATCGGGATGTCCGCGGTGATGACTAGCGCCAGTCCAGGAACCCCGATGACAACCGCCAGCCCCCAGCCAACCGCTTGGGTGATGAGCGGTGGCGCAGCCAACCCACGGGCGGAGCGGACCGCAAACCAACCGACCCGAATCCACATCGCGCAGGTGGTCGCCAGCAGCGCGAGGTACAGCAAGGCAAGCGCCGTGGGCAGCGGGCCTTCGGCAAGTCCGACGATGGGATCGAGCCACGCCTCAACGACGATCACCACGAAAACGAGCTCAAGCAGTACGGCTAGGGTGACGCCGAAGACGAGTGCGCTCGCCTCCAACACCGAGATCCGCCGAATGGTGGAGTCGGGGTCCATTCGCGCCCCTCGAAGCACGACGTCCAGCGTTTTGTCCGCCATGGAGCCGTCGATGGAGGCCCGTGCATGGGGTGGAGGCTCGTTGCCATTGTTCTCTAGCGTCATCGCTTGGGGGCTCGCGGCAAATGAACTTGGCGACCCTACACGCTCTGGCCTCTACGCGGAGATGGGGTACCGCGCCATCGCGGGTCGCGAGGTCACCGACCTCCACAAGGTGTTCCTCGATCGTTGTCGGGCGAAAACAGAGCCGTCCCGGAGGTCGGTGCTGCGTTGCCACGGTGTTGTCAGGCGAGGTGGGCGAGCATGATGTGAAAGCGCGGCGGGAGAGAGCGCCGCCCTTCTACGACCATCTGGGAACACGGCCTAGCTCGTCGAATCGACATCGGTACTTTCGACCCGGAACGTTGGACCGCAGGTGGAGTGGTGGAGCTACGACTGGACCGAGGAATACGCGCGCACAGGTTGTCCCAGGTCTCCTCCCTCGGCAAGCATCGACGGCGCCCACGGCCGTCGGCCTCAATGGTCGAGGTTTGGATCGAAAGCCTGCGAGGTTTGGGGGTTGATGGACGTGAGTCGATTCCCCTGCTAGTCGAATATAGGCTCTGAAACCGCGGACCGGACTCCGTCAAGTGTGGGTACTAGACCCGCTCGGCGCCCGCCCTTCATCCGAACTTTTCCGACCGACAGCACGCATGGGGTCCAGGCCGGCAAGGCAGAAGTTCTTGTGCGGATTCTTGAGGAAGTCACACTGGGCTTTCTTCAATCGAGCGCTCCCCATCGCAACAAAAACGAGCTGCGCAGCGACCCCGAGAGCGCCCCCCACGTACGCCAAACTTTCAAACTCTCTTCCCACGAGCCACGCAATCGTCAGGTTGATGAAAGCCGTGGCTATGACGGTCATCCACGGACTCCGGCTCGCGAACGCAGAGTACGTGAAGGTCTGGGGGTCGGCACGTAGCGCTACGATGTCGACTGATTCCGAATCCGAGAATCGCATCCTCTCCACGAGGATCAAGACGTTCATGTATTCCGCATGCCACTTCCTTGAGTTGATCTCTGAGCGATACACAAGATGACCAAAGGCTTGCATCGCAAGCCAAAGGCAAGCGAGCACTTCGACATCCGGTACGAGCTCGCGTCCTTCGATGGAACTAAAGCCAACAATGACCGAACTCAGTCCCAACACCGCGACGACGAATAGGCTCACCAGCTTGTCCCGCTTCTCGTCCGTCGCTCGTAGATGCAGCCCGACCTCGCTGTAGAGCGTGTCCAAAAAATCCCTCTGACACTGTTGCATTCATCTCCCCAAAGCGACAACGTCCCGTGAGCTCGGATCTGGCACCGATCCGTTGGTATGGCCATCCAACTTCTGTCGCATGCTTCGACATCGACGGTACCGCGTTTGGGAGGTTCTAAACCAGGACTCCCGCCGCCCTCGTGCCCGGGAAGGGTGGTCTGGCGATGCATAATGGAGGGCTCGGCGGGCCAAGCGTGCGCAACCCATCGTTTGAGTGCAGCGTGATATTCACTCGGTGCCAGTCCTCTAATTCCACCGTCACGGTAGCGGTTTCATCCCTCTGCCGTTCCAGCATGACCGACTTTTGGCGCTCAGCGATACGCGGCGCTCGCGTCACCTTGGCCTCGTTCAACTTGCCAAGGAAGCCCAACGACAGGGCCTCTCCGCGGTAGACCGCGGCGTACAACTCGGCAGACGACGCCTCCAGTTCAGGGTTTAGAGCTCCTCAAGTGCGGCCGTCGGCGGGGTGTGCAGCTCGGGATTAACCGCCTCCACGGTGGCCTGCGCGTCTCCTTCGCCCAACAACTTCGCAGCCTTTGTGATGACCTGCGTAAGACTGCGGTCCACCAACGCAAAACTCAAGAAGACCAAGCCGACTCTGCCCTCCGCGCAGCGTGACAACAACGTCGCCGTGGTACCTGGGCGCATTTTTTTCCGGACGACGGCCACGTATTCGTCATCGGGCTGTTTGACATCTCCCGCAGTAGGTCGCAACCTTTTCCCGGGCGCCGTTCTTTCCGGCGACACACCTTCGTCATGCCCGGCTGCCGCTTTCGTACTGGGGCTTCCTTCGTCTCACTTCATCGTGGGCGGGACGTGCGGAACATCGGGGATCCGTCCCAGGCTCGCAGGGTCGCCGAAGCGGTCGTGGAGCAGCTCGGCGATGCCGCTGTCGAGGAGTTGTCAGGCCAGCTCCAGCCATCACGCCACAGAGGCGACGCAGAGCAGGCACTCGTCGAGCGCCTACTCGAAGGCAGCCTGTTGCTGATCGCGACCGGCTCGACGCCTCGCACGCTCGATCCGCCCAAGTCAACGCAGTTGACCGACATGATGGTCGACGGGCCCGGCGGTGAGGAGCCCACGAAGCCAAAGCAGGATCCCGTGCACGTCAGCGCAACGTTGGACGTACTCGTCGTGAGCGAGGGCGGAGCGCCCCTGCCCGACGTCGAGTTGGAGATCCAACTGCCTAACGGCGAGAGCCGCACGGTCACGACTGCCGCCGATGGGCGGTGCTTCATTGGGGATCTGGCCAACGCTGGCGAATGCGCGATGACGCTAACCCAGGCTGTCGAGCTTGGCTCTGTCGCCGATGAGACGATCCCAGAAACACCGATCGACGGGATTTACATCCGTCGCGACCATAGCGATCCCATACTACTCGTCACCGACAAGGCGCACACTGTCGTTGTGCTTCGCCCTCGCGTGCGGGTCCTGGAACTAGCCGACGGCTACTTCGGGGAAGCCCGCGAACTTCTGCTGTTCGCCGCCAAGCACCACAACATGCATGACCGTTTCGAAGAACGCGTGACAGCCCGCGCTGTTTTTCGGAGACTCATTGATACCGCCGGTGACAGTCTCCTCCTCGTGGCGGGGCACACCGACACAGTCGGAGGTGACGCCGACAACTAAACCCTGTCAGAGGCGCGCGCGCGAAGCGTGCACCTCTATCTCAGCGGGCAGCGAGACGCGTGGGCGGAGCACGCACAGTCGGTGCAGACAGACGATGATGTCCACGCAACACTCCGCTGGGTGGCAGCGGTCGAAGGAGTGGCTTGCCTGCCGAACGGAGGGCTAGGGCCCGCGCTTGCCGAGTTCCGCCGAGCATTCGTGCCGGGTCCCGAACCAGCAAGTGAACCTAAGGGCACGACTGCCGACGATTGGCGCGTGGTGTACGATCTGTACGATCGCGACCTCGCACGACTGCTACACGTTGATCCGGCGGCACTCGCGGAGTTTCGGGCCAAGCTCGCATTCGTAGAATGCGGGCCAATCGGCTGCGGTGAGCGATACCCGGTTCACGAGGTCGCGAAGAACGGCTTCGAGTCCGACGCCAACCGACGGGTCGACATACTTCTGTTCGCCGCTGAGGATGTGCCCACCCTCGCCAGCAAACCTGTGGATATCGAGGTCTACGACGGCACCTACCTGGCGGAGAGAATCCACTGTCCCGGCGAGACGGTCGCCCGAATCCTAGTCGTCGACGACGGCGAAACCCCCTCACCTGAGGCCACCGTTGCCATCAAAACACCGACCGGATCGCTGCACCGCAGCGTCGGCGCCGACGGATATGCAGAGTTCGTCTGCCTGGTCGGCGACACGATCGAAGTCGTGGATGCTCGGTCGCAGGGGGACGATCTGGCCCTCTGGATGTCCGAAGCCGGCTCTGAATCCGAGAAAGGTTGATGCCATGCCCGGACTGCGAGCACTCCTCGACGACACGATGATCTTCCGCGCCGCGAAAGGCGTCGGAATCGACCTCTTCGACAGGGTACTCGCGCCGGGGATGCATGTGGCCCAGGGCCCGATGTCGCCGACCGAGACCGACAATGCGGACGAAGGTGTCGTGAGTCAGAACCCCGTGTGGTCCTGGAGAAACAACTTTAGCGACCCTTCCGTCTTCACCGCCGGCAAGGTCTGGAAGCGCATGGGAGGCAGGTACATGCCCCACATGCACACCGTGTTTTCGTCGCTGCAGTTTTCGGCGCCGATAGTCACGACGACGGCGGGCAAGAAGATCGAGCTGCCGCTCAGTGACAAGTTCCACGCCGCCACCTTTCTGTTGGACGAGGGAGAGGTCAACTCGTTCGGCGGTTTCTGGCAGCTGCCGCATGCGACGGACACGAGTATCCTCAACATCTTCGGCTACGAGTTGCGGGACGGGTCGCTCGTTGCACTGAGTCTGGATGAGATGCTCGGCCATCGCGACGACCTGATGCCGTGGCCCCTTGGAGACAGCGCCCGCCATGCCTACGCCATCGCGACCGGGACGACGGTCAAGATTCGGCTAGCCCCGCCCCGGTTCTTGGCTTTCGTCGGCTTGACCTGCTGCAAGGAGCGCAACGACTGGGAACCCGGGAAGCTGCTCGGCACCGTGCGTCTCTTCCCGCACACAATGGTCACCTCGAGCCTCGACCTTACAGCGGCCGAGGCGTCCGTTCGGTTGGTTCGACCGCCGAAGTCGATGGTGCACGACCCCGAGATGCAGGAGGACGTGACCGCTATCTTGTTTGCGGACACCAATGACGACCAATGGCACGTGCCCGGCCCACCACCGCTACCCCTGTGGGACAACATATTCGACTACTACGATGTGGAGCCTCTGCGCCGGTTGTCCGGCGTTCCCCAAAAATTCGTCGGCCGCGATCTACCCGAGCGAATGATCCACGGCGGAGTCAGGCGCGCCAGCCGGGACACGACCTGGCACACCAAGCTGCAGGCGGGCGTCGACGCGTTCTACGCCGAGGAGAAGTCGTTCAGGAAGGTGGCCGGACAAGGAGCGTTTGACAACATCCATCTTGCGCCGGGCATGCAGTTTTCACACGTCGAGAACGAGCTTGTGGTCGACGGCCGCGTCGCAGCTATTGGCAAGAAGAACGACTTCGAAGACGTCGTGATGGCACCGTTTTGTGTCCATGACTGCCTGCACATGCATACGCGGTGGGGGAAGCCCTTCGGACCCGCGCGCGCCGACGAGATTCCGAAGTCGAACACAGGGTTTGTCGGCTATGCACCCTATGAAGAGGTGGGCGCCCCAATGGTCCCCTTCGACCAGGACGCGTTTGTGACCGTGGAGTCCAACCACGCGTTCACGTACCGCGGCCTTGCTCAGGGAAAGCACTGGGGTGTCGGGCACATCCCGCGCGGCACGTTACAATGCTTCATGCATCACGGTGCCGGATACGCACAGGACATCTGGCCAGAAACCAACCTGATTGTCTCTCATGGCGAGTTCGACCCGCAGCTGAGTCCAGGCCAGAAGCTTGCTGCTGCGCGCCTGGGCGTCCACAAGTTTTCTGGTTTGTTGCACGAGCCGTGGCACAATCCAACTCGCGGCGTGCTTGAGACGTTTCTGTGGGCTGCGTTTTACCACCGGCTCCGATTTGGCGGCGTCCAACTCAAGGGGGCGCCCGAGGTCAACCTCTTCCTTGAACGCCTAAAGGTCATCGACCTGGATCGATGCTTGCGATGAACGAACGTGCCTCGGCGGTACGTCGCGCACTGGCATTCGTCCTGCTCGCCTACTGCGTCTACCTTTCGGTCCTGTTTGCGTTGAACCGGGGGGGCGTCCTGGGACCCATACTCCTGCTCGTCGGTTGGTCACCGATCGGCCTAGGAGCCGCATTCCTCGTCCTTATCGATCAACCCAAGTCTCCGCGCATTCGACTTCGCTACGGCCTCGAATCCACATGGGGTCGCTGGGCTGCCCTGTCTTTGCTCGCCGTGACTTGGGGAGGCAGCGGCGGTCCCTGGGTCGCGATTCCGCTCGTCGTGCTCGTCGCGGCGTCCGCATATCGCGGTACGTCCGAGGGCTCGGCGGCTCTTCGCCGCTGCGTCTGCGCGTCGCTGGGATCCGTCGCCGCTGTGCTGTGCATCGTTTACGAGGAACGTACGGGCGCTGGCCTGTCACCACTCGACTACGCATTTGCCGGACACACGGTCCTCTGGCTATGGGTCGGTGCTTGCGAGTACAGCGAGGCCTCGGCACTGAGGCGCGAAGCGGAGCCGTCTTCGGAAGTTGGCAAAGACGACCAACTCCGACCGCGATGACCCACGAGCCAACCCGCGTCCGTTCGGACCCCGCCGCCTCACCAACTAGGAAGCTCGTCGCTACCGTCTGGACTCTCGACTGCACTCCCGGATGCCGTGCCAGCCGGACTCTCGGACGCGCTCCCGGCCTTCGACCCTGCCGCCGTACGGGCCGCCGCTTGCCGCCTTTGCCGTTCTAGCATGACCGACTTTTGGTGCTCGGCGATACGCGG
>JAESSZ010000313.1 GCA_016763875.1 Nannocystaceae bacterium | reverse complement strand
GCCCGCATCCTCGAGGCTGAATCCGGCGTTGTCCTCGGCCTCGTCGGGCCACGCGGACGCGGGAGCGGACCCGGCGCCTTCGATCGCGACCACGGCAGCGCCTTCCTCAAGGGCTGAGATCACACGCTCGACCTTGAGTGAAGGCACGTCCCCACTGGCGTCAACTCGCATCAATGCTGTCAGCGCACCAACCTCGAAGTCAACGCGTCGGTGCACCCGGTCCAGGGGGATCAGCACCCGAAGTTTGGAGCCGTCCTCGACAACGGTGAAGCCGGGAGAATCCAGGTACATCGGCATGGGAGCGGTGGGGGGCAGTCCGATGCGGTCGGGGGCCGAGGCCACAGACAGCCCGGCGGGCGCTTCTTCGTCGGGGACCAAGACGACCCAGTGTGCGTGGTACACGACGCCGTCATCGTCGTACGCGGCGTCACCGTCTTCGTCCCAAAGCGGGGTGTCGTCGAAGTCGGGGTGCGACGTTACGGCCAGCGCGACGGTTCCCTCGACGCCGTCGAACCCCACGTCTTGGGGATTGAGCGTGGTGGTGAACACGTACCCGAGAACGGGGGCCCCATCGATGCCGCCCGCCGGAGTTGGCGCTATCGAGCCCGCGTCCCCGTTCGTCGTGATCTCGAAGATCAGTGCGTCGAGCCCAGCGTCGTATCGTGGCGTTAGCCCCGACACGTGCAGCGCGGGTTCATTGTCCAGAGCGTTGGTGGACGGCGATGTCATCGGGTTGTCGTCATCGGTGACGCAGCCCGTTAGCGGGCTACACGACAGCCCCAGCGCGACGGAAGTGATGCGAACGAGGGTGACGGAGGGCTTGATCGTCTTCATGAGTGTCCTTCCAACGTGCGACCCGAAGCGGATTCGGTGTCGACTCGATACTTAATGGGCGATTGCTGGTCCCTTGTCAATGAAGTTTTGTGTCGATACTATCTGAGTCGGCGGCCGCACCCGCCTTCGTGCCGTTGCCCACCATGACAGCGACCCGCTTGCACCTGCTCACCGAGCGCCTGTCCTCGTTGTTCCGCGCCGAGGTGCGTCATATCGCCTCCGAGCACGGACTCAAACTGGTTCAGCTGGAGGCCCTGGTGTTTTTGTCGATGGCCAACCGCTACAGCGATACTCCGGCCTCGCTCACCGAGTACTTCGGGCTGACCAAGGGGACGGTGAGCCAAACCCTCAAGGTGTTGGAGCGAGACGGGCTGATCGAGAAACGACCGGACGATAGCGACGGCCGGGTTCAGCACTGCGGCGTCACAAAACGAGGCCAGGAGATCGCAGCCGAAGCCTTTCCGGCTCCTTTGTTCACGGATGTACCCGCTCGCGAGGACGCCGCTCTCACCAGAGCACTGGAACAACTCCTTCGGCGGCTGCAGCAGCGCAACGCGTTGCGGTCATTCGGTCAGTGCCGCGGCTGTCGTTTGTTCGAAGCCCGTGGCACTGGCGGTCGTTGTGGGCTGACCCACGAGCTGTTGAGCAAGCTCGACACCCAAAAAATCTGTCGCGAGCACGAGGAGGCGCCGTGACGAGGGGGTCCGCCACCGCGGATGCCGTCCGCGACCGAGCTGCGGCGCTGCATGAGTTCTGCTTTGTGCACGCTCAGCTGTTCGTCATTCCGGCCGACCACCTCACCCGGGCGGGTATTGGCGATGCGTTTGCACGGGTGCTCAACCGTGAGCGCAACGTCAGCGTGGCGTGGGTCGCCGCGTTCAATCGAGCGTACTGCGTTTACTGGGAACGGGCCGAGGATCTCTACCGCCGTGCGCCTGACGCCTGGTTTCCTCCACGGTTGCAAAACATCTGCATCGTGACCGACCGTGGCTGCGCTCGCCCGTACCACCAGCCCCTGTTCAAGAGCTCATGGTCCCTGGACGCTGCAGACTTCGAGCCGGAGCGGGACGATGTCGAGTTCGCGGTCTACCAACTGCTGCACGCGGAGCGGCTCGCCGCCTGCCAGGACATGCCCAAGGCGATCGTCAGCGGGCTGAGCTACTGGCTCACCCGCTCAGACGAAGAGGTCGAGCAGTTCTGCGCGGCCGCCCAAAGCAGCCCCCGGATCGACGCGGAGGTCTTCACCCGGTTGGCCGCCGCAATGCCTTGGGTTCGCACGCTCTTTCACCCGAGACTGCGTCCGCCGCCGCCGTCGGAAACGCAACTACGGCCGGTTAGCGACGGCTCACTGCTCGTACCACAGGCCACAGCGCTACCGTTGCGGCGCTTTGTGGGGGAGATTCGTCAGGTGGTGACGGACGTCGTGCAGCGCTACCGGGAGTCGGTGAAGGCAGCAACCGCGGTCCTGCGTACCGAGTCTTTGCCGAGTACGTCTGTGGCCAAGCCGGCCGCGGATCTCGTCACCGGGTGGCTTGCCGAGCACCGACCTCCGGTGCTCATCGCCGATGGACAAGGAACGATACTGTGGGATCCCGAAGCGCCGCACGCGTGCGAGCGGGTGCATGGCGCCCTGGGGGACATCACGGCCGATGTGGCACAGAGTTTGGTGGCCGACCTCGATGTGGTCGGGCTCAACACTGAGCGTTTTCTGTCCTCGTTGCGAGATCCGCAAGCGCTGCCGCGATCCACCGGGGGTGTCGATCGCATCGGTGGCGTGTATCTGCACGACGAGCGGCAGCTGATCGTCTACTGCCTCGCGCAGTCGGGTCTCGATCCTCTTCGTGAACCGGCGCCCGCCTATCACCGTTTGTTGCTCGCCGCGCGCACGGTCCACGAGTGGGGGCACTTGGCCGACGCTGCGGGTTGGCTGGCTGTCCCGGCCTCGTTGCGGTCGCAGCAGGTTGCGGCCGACAGTCGTATCGACCGTGTGGTGGCGACGATCTTCGCAGCTGCGCCGCCCGCGTTCAGGGACCGCGCAGCCGCCGAGGCGCACGCAGCGGGCGAGACCACGGGTGCACTGGTGCGAGCGTTGGTGCGCTATCGAATGCCTGACTATGTCAGCAACGTGTTGGCGCGGCGCTTCCTCCACCCCTCAGCGTTCGAGGCGTACGTTCGCGGCAACGTGTACGCGCACTTCGACGAGGATCTGTCACCGACGCAACTGCTGGCCCGCTATGGTTTCGAGTTCCAGTACCTCGGTCTCAGCCTCGTGCACGATCCGCTGACGTACTTCCTGCAGACGACCTGGTTTTCGACCTACTTGCTCGACAACGGAGTCATCGCGCTGCCGGACCTCGAAGAACTCTTTGCGGCAATTGGGGCGCTGTGCGCCTGCTACCGCATCGACGATGCCGCCATCGGTGTTCCCGCGCTGCCCGACGGTTGAGCGACGCCCCGCTCTGCGGCTTTCCAGTGGCCCCGCCGGCCGCGGAACGCGATCGAATTGTTGGGTTCAGCCGCGAAAAGATCCCCTCGGGGCTTGACCCGGGCCTGGTTGTCGGAATCGCGCGTGCTTCGAATTGCAGCCCTCTGACTGTAGTTTAGGAGCGAGATAGGTCGGCGCATCATGCGCACAAGCGCGCGGCCGGCACGACGGCGTGGAAAAGTCGCTTGCGAGCAGAAAACATCCGCGTGCACGGACTTGTGGGTGCGCAGCCCTCAATGGGGTACGGCGGGGCCCAGATCCACGTAGTGCGCGATGTAAGCATCGCGATAGTCCCGAATTTTTCGTGTGATGCACTACAACTCCGGTCGGGCAAGTTGAGGTCAGGAGGAGACGCCGTGGCGTGCAAACCCCGGATGTCTCCCAAGGCCGCAGCGCGAGACCACCCAACCATCCGGGCGCGCCTTGCACAACCGCTTACCTCCCCGCACCTTGTCGGCAAGGGTACGGCGCGACCGCCACCGACGCGGATGTCGGCGGCAACGGAATCACAGCGCACCGTGCATCGCGGCGATTAGGGCACACGCCCACCATCGAGTTTCGACGACCATCTTGGTTGTCGGGGGCCGAGGCGTGTCTCGACGTCCGGCCGCGTCCCGAGATCTGCGGCCCACCCAACCAGCAAGCAGGCGTGACAATGGCAGTGAAAAGGACAATCAACCTCGCGACCGCCCTACCCAAGTTCTTCGCGGCGTGTCTCGTGGCCGCCGGTTCGGCGGGATGTAACGACAGTGGCGACAAGCCCGACCCGGAGGCCGCGGACGACGGCGACTCGGGGGACGATGGCTCAGGCGAGGGCGGCTCGGGAGACGACGGCGTTGGAGCGGATTGCGTGTCCAACGAGAAGTTCTTCGAGAACGAGGTGCAGCCCATCCTGCAGTCGAACTGCCAAGGCTGTCACAACGTGTCTGGCGACGCGAAGGCGACCGGATTCATCCTGGAGACGTCGGCGGCGCCGAACTACCTGGAAGGCAACATGGCCATCTTCAACAAGATGTCCAAGCTGCGATTCGAGGGGGATCCCTGGATTCTCCTGAAGCCGACCGGGCAAATGGACCACAAGGGTGGGCAGCGCTTTGCGCTGGACTCTCCGGAGCATGATGCGTTCAACGAGATGATCGAACGCCTCGGCGACCCGGAGATCTGCGAGGACGACCGCGACATCGTCAACGACTTCTTCACGGGGGTCCATCTGCACGACGCTCCGGAGACTCTGAGGAAGGCGGCGGTGCTGCTCGCAGGACGCGTGCCGACCGCCGAGGAACTGGCCGCGGCGCAAGAGGGTGGCCTGGACGCTTTGGATGCCCTGCTGGCGCCGATGCTCCGCGAGGAGAACTTCTACAGCCGCGTTCGCGAGGCGTACAACGACCGGTTCCTGACCCGTCGGTACCACTCCTCTAACGGATCAGACTCCGCCGCGATCGACCTGCTGGACCGCAACGACTTTCCGCAGGCGGAGTACTGGGAGAACAACCCGGACCCCGACATTGAGGACGCAACCCGCTACGCCAACGACGCGATCGCCGAGGAGCCGACGCGCCTGCTTGAGTACGCGCTGCGCAACGATCTGCCGTACTCCGAGTTGGTGACCGCGGACTACACCGTGGTCAACCCGTTCTCGGCCAAGGTCTACAACGTCAACCCGGAGTTCGACAACGACAAGGACCCCAACGAGTTCGTGGCGGTCAAGCTTCCTGGCGTTCCGCACGCAGGCATCACCACGATGGTGACGTACCTGACGCGGCACACGACAACACGAACCAACCGAAACCGTGCCCGTTCGCGCCGTTTCCAGGAGTTCTTCCTGGCGACCGACGTCATCGCGCTCGGGACGCGCCCAACCGACGCCTCTGGCTCGGCCTACGACAACCCGACGCTCAACGACGCCAACTGCGTGTCGTGCCACTCGGCGGTCGACCCCATCGCGGGAACGTTCGCGAACTTCGACGCGATGGGCCGCTACCGGCCACAAGGCCACCCACTGCGCGGCGAAAACGAGGACAACCCGGACCTCCTGGATGTGCCCGAGACCGGTTGGTACTCGGACATGCGCCCCGCGGGCTTCAAGGGCATGTCGATGCCCGGGGACTGGGAGGGGGCCAGTTTGCAATGGC
>JAESSZ010000312.1 GCA_016763875.1 Nannocystaceae bacterium | reverse complement strand
CTCAGCAACGGATGTACGCCGCCAAGAATCTGCCCAAGACCCTCAACGATATCTTGATCGGACTTGAGATGTCGATCTTTTGGGGCAAGTCCTGGGCGAAGACCCCGACGACGCCGATGCGCGCGCCCTGCTCGAAGCGCTGCTCGACGTCTCCGAAGTGCAACTGCAGGCCTGCGCGCTGCTTGAGCCGATCTACACCCAGCAAGGGAACCACGACGGGCGTATTCAGATCCTGAATGTACGGCGGGCACAGGCGGCCGAGTCAGGTTCGGCAGACCAGGCCATCACGCTTCTCATCGCCATCGCGGGGCTGCGTGAGCGGGAACTCGACGATGGGGCCGGTGCCCTCGAAGCGATGCGCGAAGCGTTTGTGCTCGATCCTCGACGTCTCGACACGCGCAACGAGGTGCAGCGACTCGCGCTGTCCCAGGGGCAGGCCGTGGCTCTCGCGTCGATCTGGCGCTCGGCGCTGCAGTCCGAGTTGGCCTCGGACAAAGCACTTCAGATCGATCTTACGCACCGGGTTGCGGTGCTGCTCGACGAGACGATCGGCGATCAAGAACTGGCACGCGCGGCCTACAGTCGCCTGCTGTCGCTTGATCCGCCCGACGCCTCGTTGGCCCACAAAGCCGTGGAGGCATTGTGCCGTCTTCACCTTGAGGCGGGCGACGGTGTCCAGCTCATCGAAGCCAAGCGGGCGCTGCTTCGGTTTACCGACGCGTCCACCGAGCAGGTCGCGATCCGACTTGAGATCGCAGGGATCCAAGAACAACTCGGTGACCGTGTCGGCGCCGCGTTGACCTACAGCGAGGTCGTCGACATGGAGGTCGACAATCTGCACGCGCTCGAAGCGTTGGAACGGTTGTTCCTGGAAGAGGGCGAGTGGCACCGGCTGTGTGAAGTGCTGGAGCATCGTATTGAGGTCACCCCAGACCCTCGACTGCGCGCCCCGGTGTGGCGTCAGATCGGCGAGATCCAGCGCGACCAGTTGTCCGACGCGCATCGAGCCATCTCGGCATTCCAGTCCGTCGTGGACCTCAAGGTCGGCCGCGAAGAAACCGCTCAGGCGCTCCAGGCCCTCGTGGGGCTGGATGAACAACTCGAACGCTGGCCGGACGTCGAAGAAAACCTCCGCCGTTTGATTACGCTCGCGGAGACAGACGCCGATCGTGTCGAGTTGCAATTGCTCACCGCGCAAGTGGTCGGCGATCGTCTGGGCCGCCACGGCGATGCTTTGGACCTGCTCAAGCGCGTGCTCGATTTGGACTCGAGCGACGAACGGGCGCGGCAGGCCGTCGCGGCGCGCCTTGAGGACGACGACACGTACGAACGCGCGATGCGGATCCTGATGCCGCTGTATGAGGCGGAGCAGAACTGGCCCGCGTTGCTTGAACTCGAGGAACTCCAAGCTCGCAAACAACCTTCGGGCCGGCGACGTCTCCAGGCTTTACTGCGGGTTGCGACCACGCAAGAGGAGCGAATCGGCGATCCCGAGCGTGCGTTCACTGTGTTGTGCGAGGCGATGAGTGAGGCGGCAGACCAGCCCGAACTCGCCGACATCGTCGAGAAGGTCGAGCGGCTGGGCGAAGTCCCCGAGCGTGCCGAAGCGTTGCTCGCGGCCTATGGGCGAACCGTCGACCACATCCTGGACTCCGAGTTGCAGCAGCGGGTCTGCAAAGCCATGGGCCAGGTCGCGTTGGAGCGATTGGGCAACCTTGCCGCCGCCCGCGAAGCATTCGAACGGGTTCACGAGATGGCGCCCGATGATGTCGGGGCGATCGACGCCCTGGACCAGATCTACGCCCAGACCGAGGACTACGAAGCGTTGGCGATGTTGCTGCAGCACTGCGCCGAGCGGGCGAGCGACGAGGCAACCCGTGACGCGGTGCTGATTCGTGCGGGCGAGTTGCACCGCGTGCAACTTGCCGATGCCGAGGGGGCCATCCAGCTGTACGAGCGCTTGTCCTCCGACGCCATGGCCCGTCCTGAGGTGCAGGACGTTTTGTCACCGCTGTACGAGCAAACCGAGCGTTTCCGTGAACTCGCTGCGCAACTCAATCGCAAGTTGGCGACCCAATCCGGGCACGAGGCCGTGGATGCTCACCTCCGTCTTGGTCGGCTGTACGGCGACAAACTCGGAGACCCGGAGCAGGGAATCGGCCACCTCGCGACCGCGCTGAAACTCGATCCCGATCACGCCGTGGGCACCGACGAGCTCGCGCGTTATCTGCAAGACACCTCGATGCGGACGCAGGTCGCCGAGATGCTCGAACCGGTGTTCGCCGCGGTGGGCGCGTGGGCACGACTGATCCAGATCCAAGAGATTCGCCTCGCAGAAGTTGGGGACGAGAGCGGTCGTGTGCAGATCTTGCTGAAGATCGCGAGGATCGAGGAGGACCAACTCGAGGACCTGGACAAGGCGTTTGACTCCTACACGCGCGTGTTCAAGGAACAGCCAGGCAACGCGACGGTGAGAGATCAACTCTCGCGGCTCTCGGGTGTGCTGGCGCGGGCCGACGACTACGCCGAGTTGCTGACCGAGCACGTCACGACCGTGGCGGCCGAGGACAACTCCGACGAGTCCCTCGCAATCGTCGCCGAGGCCGCCGACCTTTGGTCGGGCTCGCTGCGCCAGCCAGATCGCGCGGTGCCACTGCTGCAGCGTCTTCGCGAGGCGCGTCCCGACGACGCAGGCGTGTTCATGAGCCTGGAGTCCGCGCTGACGCAGTCTGAGAACTGGGTCGAGCTGGGGCACACGTACTGGCGTGAAGCGGAACTTGCAGGCGATGAGCGTCGGCAGATTGAGGTGCTGCGCAAACTTGCGACGCTGGCGTCCGAGCTGCTTGAAGACCCGGAGGAGGCCGGTCGGGCCTACCGTCGCATGCTCGACATTCGTCCCGACAACGATCTGGCGCGTAGCCGACTCGAGCAGATCTACCGTTCGACCGCACGTTGGGCGGAACTGGTCGAACTCCTGCGCGAGCGCCTGGAACACACGGAAGGCACCGAGCGGATCAACGCCGTGCACGCTCAGATCGCCGACATTCAGGACCAAGAGTTGGACGAGGCGGACGCCGCCGTCGATACCCTACAGGTGATGTTGGGCGAGATGCCCGACGATCCCGAGGCCGTCGCACGGCTGGAGCGCATCGCCCAGGCTCGCGGCACATTGCGTCCTCGGATCTTGGGCGTGTTGCGTCCGATCTACGAAGGGCAGGGCAACGTGCGGCGCCTGGTGGAAGTCAGTGAATGGCAACTGGCGCACACCGAGGATCCAGCGGCGCGGCTGGGCCTGTACCGCGAGATGGCCGAGCTTCAGCAAAGGGCAGGGGACGGCGGCGCAGTCGCTTTCAAGACCCTGTGTCGCGCGCTGTCAGAAGCCGGCCCCCAAGACGCAGTTGAGTCGCTGGACGATGAACTCCAGCGGCTCGCGGAGGAGTACGAACTGCAGACCGAACTTGCCCAGGCAGTCGTCGCCGCTGCCGACGCCGAGGCGCTCGACAGCGACGAAGACCGACGGCTGGCGTTGTTGGTGCGTGGTGCCAGGATCTTCCACGGGCGGGGCGATGCCGCGCGGGCCATTGAGGTGTTGCGGGCAGCCCTAGCGCTGTCGCCGGAGCACAGTGACGCCCTGGAACTGCTCGATATGGCCCTGTCGCGCGCGGGCGAGTTCGACCAGCTGGGCGAGGTTCTCGCGACTCGGGCCACGATCGCCGAGGACGATGCTCAACGCGTCACGCTGCTACGGCGGCACGGGATTCTGCTTGAGGACACGATGGGCGAAGCCGATGCCGCCATCGTCATCTGGAAGAGCCTGCTGGACATCGAACCCGGGGACAGCGACGCATTGCGGCGTTTGGCGCACGCGTATCAGGTCTCCGGTAGACACCGCGAGCTTGCGGAGATCCTCGAGCGCAGCATCGAAGTCAGCGAAGACGCCGCCGAGCGCCGAGAGTTGCGGTTGACCCTGGCGGCATTGCAGCGCGATGCGCTCTCGGATCGCGGCGCAGAGGTCGACACGTTGCGGAGCCAACTCACCGACAACGCCGACGACGACGCGGTGCTTGCGTTGCTGACCGACGCGCTTATCGCCGAGGACCGGCACGCCGAGGCGACTGACGTCATCAGCGAGCGGGCGGCGATTGCCGACGATGAAAGCGGGCGCGCCGCGCTTGTCCTGTCGGCGGCCCGACTCTTGCGCGGACCGCTGGACGACGTTGCTTCCGCGTTGGAACGCTACGAGGAGATTCTTGCGCTCGTGCCAGGCCACGTCGACAGCGTGACCGACCTGGTCGAACTTGCGGTCCAGGCCGACACGTTCGAACGGGCGGGCGCGCTGGCGGTGCCTCATCTCGAAGCCACCGCGCGCTGGGATGAACTCGCCCGCGTGCTGTCTGCGGGGATCGACCAGAGCTCCGACCCCGAAGAGAGGGCGAGAACCTTGGCCTTGCTTGCGACGGTCCGCGTCGAGCGGCTTGGCGATGTCGCGGGCGCGCTTGCGTCTCTGACCCAGCTGATGGACGTGGTACAGCCCGATGGTTTGGCGGCCGTCGTGGATGACGCGGGCAAACTCGCGGTCCACTTGGGGTCCGCGGGCACATTCGTCGAGATGCTCGCGCAGCGGTGCGTCGAGGACGACAGAGACCCGGTGGCGCGAACGGTCATGGCGGAGTATGCCGCGCGCATGGCCGAGGAGATCCTGGGCGAGAACGACCGGGCATTGGCGATTCTGCTGCCCGTGTTGGAGAGTGGGCAGGCGTCCTTGGCGTTATGCGCGGAGGTCGAACGTCTTGGTCGCCACGCAGGCGCACCGGATGCGGTGGAACGTGCGCTCAGCGAGGCGTCACGTCTTGCGTCGGACCCCGAGACCCAAGCCGCCAACCTGCTGCGTTTGGGTGGGGTACGGCTCGAACGCGCGGAGCTTGCGGCGGCGTTGGAATCCTACCGCGAGGCGTTTGAACTCACCCAAGACCAGGCGGCGATCGCCGGTCTACAGGAGGTGCTCGCCGCGAGTGATGGGGCGCCATCCGCCGCATTGCTCGATGCCCTCGATGCCGCCTACGAGGCGAGTTCGGACCGCTCGGGACAGGCCCGTGTTCTGGAGCATCGGCTCAGCGCGGCCGATGAGGGCAGCCAGGCGGCGCTGCTCGAGCAACTCGCGACGACCCGAGACGAAGGGGGCGGCAGCCAGGAAGAGGCGCTCGATGCCTGGGCCAGACTGCTGCAGCACGACCCTGATTCCGAGCGGGCGGTGACGCGTGTGCTTGAGCTGGAACGCAGCACCAATCGGCTTCCGCAGGCGGCCACCGCGATGCAGGCGGCGGTTGCGGCCGCGGCCGAGCAAGGGCGAAGTGCCGTGATGCTGGCATTGCGCGCGGCCGAGACGCTGCAGCAAGACTTGGGGGACCCACGGCGGGCGATCGAAGTGCTCGCGGTGGTGCTCGCGGAACAACCAGAGCATGTCGAGGCGCTGGAGCTCATGGTGACCGCGACGCGCGCGGACGGCGATGCCGACGCCTACCATGACGCGCTGACACGTTCGGCCCGTATCGCTGCCGATCCGCAACAGGCAGCGGCGCAGTGGCTGGAAGCTGCGACTGTGGCCGAGGGTCCACTGGCCGCGCCACAGACCGCGATAGCAGATCTCGAGGAGGTCTTGGCCGTCGATGAAAACAACGCCGAAACGTGGGGCCGGTTGATGAACCTGCTGGCCGCGGCCGATCGGCACGAACAACTCGCGGACATCGTCTCGCGGCGCGTGATGATCACCGATTCATCCGACGAGCGCTTGCAACTTCGGCAGCGCTTGGCCGAGCTGTACGTGCAGCGGCTGGATCGGGCCGAAGATGCCGTCACGGTCTACCAAGACATCATCGCGGACCGCCCCGAGGACACCCAGGCGCTCGCCGACCTCGAGCAGTTGCTGCGCAAGGCTGAACAATGGGACGACGTCCGCGACACGCTTGAGCGCAGGCTCGAAGTCGTGGACGGTGAGGATCGGGTTGAGACGCTGCTGCAGCTGGCGGCGCTTGCCGAACAAAAACTCGACGACCGGGTCGACGCTATTGAGCGCTACCAGCTTTTAGTGGGCGAGCAGCCCGGGCACGTCCAGGCCGAAGGGGCGCTGGACCGGCTGTTGCGGACCGAGGAACGCTACACCGATCTGTCCGAACTGCTCGATGCTCGCATGCAGCGGCAGCGCGCCGCCGGGGATGCCGATGGATTTCGCGAGACCGGCTCGGAACTTGCGGCGCTGCTCACGAACGAACTTGGCCACTCCGAGCGGGCCGAGGAGATCCTCGGCCGCCTGTTAGAACTCGATCCAAGTTACGTGCCTGCGATCTTGTCTCTGGCCTCCGTTTACGAGTCGCGTGGGGACGACAACGCGATGCGCGATGCGCTGACCCAGGCGGCGGAGTGCAACCCGGTGGGAGCGGAAGGTGCGGCGTTGCAAATGCGTTTGGCTCGGCTGTCGGGCGACGACGAAGTGGCTCGGCGGGGCTACCTCGGGGCGGCGCTAGAACTCGATCCGGGCTGTCTAGAGGCCCTGGACGCATTGTTGGCCCTGGCGGAGCGGGAGGAGGACTGGCCAAAAACAATCCACCTCATGGAGCTCAAAGCGATGGCCGTCGAGACGCAGGAGGAGAAGTCCGAACTCATCCTCAAACGGGTGGATCTGATGCTGCGGCACACGGGCGATGCCGACGTTGCGCTCGAGGTGTTGGCCCCGCTGTACGAGGCAGTGCAAGACGATGTGGGCGTCAACCGCCGCATCGCCAACGCGCTGTTCGGTGCCGGGCGAGCCGAGGAGGCCGCGGGGATGTACAACTGGTTGGTCGAGGTCGGGCGGCGAGGTAAACGCAGCAAGTTGTTGGCCCATGATCTGACCCGCCTCGCGCGAATCACCCGAGACGGAGGCGATCGCGACACGGCACGGGAGCTCTTGATCGAGGCGTATCGCATCGACACCACCAACGTGGAGACCCTGATGGCGCTCGGCTCGCTGCACGAGGGGCGTGAAGAGTGGCGCGACGCGCTTAAAATCTACCGCACTATGCTGCTGCAGAACGCTGACCAATCCGGGCTACTGAGGCGCGGCGACATCTACGTCAATCTCGCGCGGGCGCACATGGCGTTGGCCGAGAAGCCCAAGGCACGTGCGATGTTGCGACGCGGTCTGGAAGAGGACGACCAGCACCCCGACCTCGCCACGCAACTCGACGCGCTTGGCGATTAGCCGCGGGCGTTGCCACGAGACAAAGCAGGGGCCGCTTGCGTAGGCAGGCGGCCTTTTGTTTGCCACCCCGCCGCCCAAGTGGCGGTGGGGTCGGGCCCCTAGTCGTTGGACGCGGCGCCAACGGTCAGGTCGAAGCGCTCTATCCAACGCCCGATCTGGCCGGGCTCCATGCCCATCGCGCGCGCCGTCGCGGTCGCGTCGCCGTCGTGTTCCGTAAGATGGCGGAGCAGCTCCGCCCGGACACGCCGCACTTCATCGGGATTCTCTGGCAGCCCGTCGTCCTGCTCCAGGACTTCCGCTAGCCCGTCCGCGGTGATCGTCCCGTCCCCGGAGGACAGCAGGCTCGCGGTTGTCAGCGTCTGGCGCAACTGGCGGACGTTGAAGGGCCACGCGCGCAGCAAGATACGGCGGAACGCGTTGGACGTGACTCGCACCCGGCGTCCCTCACCGTTGAGTTCCATGATGCTTCGGCGGACGAGTAGCCCGAGGTCTTCGCGTCGCACCCGTAGCGGCGGCAACTCGGCGACGTAGCCCGCCAACCTCGAGTAAAGGTCGGCTCGGAACCGGCCCGCATCCACCATCCGCCCCAAGTCGTGCATGGTCCCGCACACGAGCCGGACGTCAAACCTGCGTGCGTCGCTCTCGCCGACACGGGCGGCACGGCCTTCAGAAAGGGCGGAGAGCAACTTTCCCTGGACCAGCTGCGAGAGCTCGCCCATCTCGTCCAGCATGAGAGTGCCGCGGTCGGCTTTCTCGAACAGGCCGGGGGTGCTGTCGTTGCCGAACAACACGGCTTCGACGCGGTCCGAAGACAGCGCCGCGAGGTTGGCGAGGACAAACGGGCCGTCACGTCCGCTGGCCTTGTGGACCGCCCGCGCCATGTACTGTTTGCCCGTGCCGGTCTCGCCCCGCAGAACGATAGGGATCGCACTCGGCGCCAAGCGCAGCAGCGTGCGCTCGATCTGCTGAAGTTGTGGGTTGCAGGTACCGGTGCCATCGAGGGCATCCAGGCCCTGCACGCGGCTGCGACGTTGTCGGACCTGACGGATCATCCAGAACGACCGACCGATCTCGATGATGTCTTGAGAACGCACGATGACCCGCCCGGCGATGCGGTGCCCGTTCACCAACGTTCCGTTGCGGCTGTCGTGGTCTTCGAGGGTGAATGTGAGACCACCGGGCCCACCGGAGACGTCGAGCGTCGCATGGGTGCCACTGACCCACCCGTACGGGATCTCCACCTTCGTCGACCCCGGGACATCGGTGCGGATGACGACGTCCGCTTGTTCCGCGCGCCCGAAGTGCACGATGTGTGGTGCTTCGACGGAGCGCACTTCCCCGCACGATGCGAAGTTGTCTTCCGGCGATCCAATGCCGATCAACCAAGCGCGCGCGGGCGGTAGGTCGTCGCCGCGCGGCTCTTCTTCAACGAGCGTGGTGGTCAGCGGATTTTTGTCCGTCACTTTTGTCCATCGAAGGCGGCCGTGGCCGGAGTGTCCCGAGGCTGGTGCCCAGGGATCGATCCTATTGGGTCCGACCTTTCGGGGTCAATGTGCGGGGCGACGCCAGCGTGGGACAGGGAGGGGGGCGGTTTCGTGCCTTTCTCCGCTTAGCGACGGACTAACCGCCTAACTGCTTCTTGGCGGCTTCTTCGCTGACACACTCTTCGTCGATCGTGTTGTTGCAGTTGTCGTCTTTACCGTTGCAGATCTCAGGCCCCGGCTTGATGTTCTGGATGCAGGTCTTGCTCCCGGTGACACACTGGTAGGTGCCTGCCGCACAAACACCCGCCAGTCCCGTCGAGCATGTCGCCTCCGCGGCCGGGATCGAATCCTCGTCGACCTGCCCGTCGCAGTCGTTGTCGACCCCGTCACACGTTTCGGCGACCGGTCGAACGATGGTCGCGTCACACTTCGAGGAAGACCCATCTTGGGAGCAGTGCCACTTGCCCTGGGTCCGGCACGCGCCCTTGGCCCCATTGAAGAAGCACAGCGCGCCATCCCGTTCGAAACCGTTGTCGACGATGCCGTCGCAGTCGTCGTCGACCGAGTTGCAGGTCTCTGCCGCCGGTAGGATCTCGCCTGTGCACTCGGCGAGCGTGCCGTCGTCGCGGCAGACCGTGCGGCCGGCCGTGCATGCGCCACGTCCGCGTGTGGTCTTGGGCCCCGAGTAGCAAGGTTCTTCGATCCCCGAGCGGCACGCTACACCGTTGCCGTCGATGGCCTCGCGGCGTCGTGATCGCTCCAGCATCGCGTCGGAGTTGGCGCAGCCGACCCCCACCGACAGTCCGATCCCAAACGCCAGTAGGCCGCGGCCGAAGCCGGTAAACGCCGCTAGACCGACCACTGCAGGCCGGCGGGGTGACATCGTTTCTCGGGTTCTAAGCAAGCCAAGGCCCCTGTTGAGTGCCATGGCCAGAGCATACACCGCTTGCTATGTTCGCGGCACGGTGTCGCTCCTTGGCAAGGTCTACCTCGGGGTGAGTCTGGTGCTGCTTGTGCTCGGGATCGTCTGGGCTTCACACGCGCTCCAGAGCAACGCGGCCACGCCGATCAAAGTCCAGTTGTTGATGCCTCGCCTGGATCTGGCGGAGCCGCTCGTGCGTACTTTGTACGAAGTCAAAGCGGCCGCGTTGGTGGCGGGCTGGGTTGTGGCCGGTGCGATCCTTGCGGTCCTCGCCATTCGCGGGCCATTCCGAATCCGCGCCGCCGCGATGATCCAGCGACGGGTTCGTGAACTCGAGCGTGAAGTGTTGGAGTTGCGCACGTTGCCGCTACGCCAGCACGACGAAGACGAAGCGCTGGCAGCCGAGGCGCACTTGGACGCTGGCACCAAAAAGGTGATGACGGAGAAGATCCTTCGCGAGGAGCGGGAGTCCCCAGTGGCGCGTCGACTCGGAGGGCGAAACTAGGTGGGCACCCTCCTGGTGGCGGTGGTCTGTCTCGCGGCCGGATTTGCGGGAGGGTGGTGGTACGTCGCGCCGCGCCGTGCCGTGGCAGAAGCGCTCGTCCGCAGATCACGGGTCTTGTACGAGTTGGCTGAAGGCGACCTAGAAAACGTCGCCACCGAGTTGGAGCGTGTGGCCGAGGCCGAGCCCGGTGATTCGACGGTGTTCCTGGCGTTGGCCGCCTTGGATCGCCGACGGGGCCGGGTCGAGCGCGCCAAGGCAATCCACCGCACGGTGCTCGCATCGGCCACGCTGCCGCCGGAGTATCGCGTCGCGGCGCTCGTTGGCCTGGGGCGTGACCTCTTGGCGCAAGGTAACGAACGGGCGGCCGTTGGTGCGCTGGTTCGGGCCATCAGTCTGGCGCCGCGATCGGTCGCGACCTTGGAGTCGTTGGCGCGCGCGCTTGAGCAAGCGGGCGCGTGGGAGCGTGCCGCTGCGGCTTGGGAGCGTCACGAGAAACTTGTCGAGGGTCGACGCCGCCGTGAATCGAAGATCGGACGCGGCCATGCCTTGGCCGGCCAGGCCGCCGTCTCGCTGACGGAGGGCGATGACCGCAAAGCACGCAAGTTGGTAGAGCGTGCGACCGAGTTGGCCCCGGACAGCGGTCACGTATGGACCGCACGCGCGCGTGTGGAGTCGGCCGTCGGCGACGAGGTCGAGGCTATGGACGCTTGGCAGAGGGCCTGGGAGCTCGCGCCTGCCGCCGCGCACATCGTCGTGCCGGAGGCTTGGACCTGGGCGACGGACGAAGGCATGACCGCGGACTTGGTCGAGCGCATGCTCGCGTCCTTGCGAAGTGCCCAGTCGCCAGAACTTGTCGTCGCCCTCGCCGAACGTGCTGCTCGGCAGCATCCGGATCAGGCCGCCGCGGCCCTGCAACGTGTGGCAGAGCGCAGCGCCAGCGCGCGACTCGAACTGGTGCGCCTGCGCCTCTCTCGTGGTCAGCGGGAGCAAGCGCGCGAAGCGGCGAACGGCACCGTGGCCGTGCCGCGCTTTATCTGTCGCCGTTGTGGCACGCACATGCCACGTTTTCGTTTTCGCTGTGATGCTTGTGCCTCGTGGGACAGTGCCTCGGTCGAGGGGGTTGAGCCCGGGCCGGATCGGACCGCGCGCGCCGACCGTCCCGCCAGTCTGGGCGGCTCGGTCGCATCACCCCGCGCCAACGACAAGGCGAGGAGCGCGTTACCGATCCAACACAAGGTGGTGATCCGAACGAGCGCCCGTCCGCGGGTGCGCCCGAGCCGGACGCAACCGCGGCGTCATCGTCATCGTCATCG
>JAESSZ010000311.1 GCA_016763875.1 Nannocystaceae bacterium | reverse complement strand
GGGCCAGACCACGGACCTGCCGTGCGTGCCGCACCTCATCGTGTTGCGCTCGGCGTGCCGCGGCGAGCATCGAGGTGGGTGCACGGTGAACGCGGAGCTCGCGTCCGAGTTGGGCGAACGCAGGCACCGAGGCGGCCTCCAGCGTCGCGATGCCCGAGAAGAATGCACCGACAGGATGCGCGCGCCGATGCACACGTCGACTCGCACGGCACAGACCGGGAGGAAGTCTGCCGACGTTGCAGCCGGGCTCTCCTGCCTCGATGAACTCGGTCTCGATAACCTCGATAGTGCCATCGGGGTGGACAAGGACGACGTGCTCCTCGATGTCATCGCCCTGGCCACAGCCGCCGCCGGTTCGCGTGTGCAGGACGTGGCCGTCGCCCGATGCCGCGACGTTCGCACCCGTGCGGCACACGATGTTGTGATTGCGAAGGTCAGCGATAAGGGCAGCGTCGCCTGGTGAATCGATGGCCCCCAAGAAGTCGAGAACCTCGGCGTCGCTTCGCAGCGCTCCGACCTCGTCGCCTCGACTAAACGCCAATGAGTGGTGGTACTCGGCCGCGTCAAACCCGTCGATGGTGCGAAACTCGGACTCGGGTGGCAGGGCCTCGAACGCGGCCTCGCACGCAGCGGCGTCGGTCGCCCCACGACACTTGTCACCGACGGTCTCGCCGACCACCGGTGATCCCCACAAATCGGGACCGGGGAATATCTGCGAGACAGTGCGACGCTCGATGTAGTCCACCGCAACGGCGGGGGTCACCTGGCCGAGCACCAACAAGCCAGACTCGGGACTGCACAAGTCCTCGGTAAACTGGTCCCGGTCGATAGTGTCGTCCGCTCCTACGCATCCGCCAACGAGCGGTGGCATAAGCATCGCGAAAATCCGAACCAAGCGATCATGGTGTGTACTGCCCATCGTTGTCCTACCTACCCAGCTATCTACCGGTTCAAGGTACACGAGAAACCTGGCCGTTGCCTGCGGTTTTTGCGTGCGACATCAAGTTGGGGTTGATCTGATCGTTGGCGACAGATCGGGCACTACCAGGGGTTTTGGCGGCGCAGATCACATCACATCACTCCCCCGCGAGAAACGCGTCGGCCTCTGCCTCGCGCTTTTCAGATCCGGCCTCGACCGCGTCAACGCGTGCCTCCTCGCCGAGCACGCGTGCGCGCTCAGGATCCGCATCTCGCCAGGCGCGCGCCAAACCCAGCCGTACCCGTGCGTAGTCGCCGGGTGAGGCGCCTGTCCGCTCGAACACTCGCAGCGCGGCCCCCAACGCCTCGCGTGCCCGGTCCAGGTTGCCCACTGCCAGCGACGACTCCCCGGTCGCAACCCACCACGGCCCCTGGCGCGCCTCCGCTCGAGTCTGCACCTGCGTCAGGCCCAGCTCCAGCAACGTCAGTGCCTCGGCGTGTCGTTGCTGCCGCCGTAGAGCCGACGCAAGATTGTAGCGAGCGTCGTTGACGTGCGCGTGCGCTGAACCGAGGCTGCGCTCGCGGATCTCCAATGACTTGCGTAGGTCAATGGTTGCCTGCTCAAGGTCACCCTGCCGCATACGCGACAAGCCCAACGTGCCCAGTAGCGTTGCCGTGCGTGGATGGTCCGCGCCCCACGACTGCAGCGCGACCGTCAGGGCCTCGCGCAACCGAAGCTCCGCTTCCTCGGCGCGACCGGCATAGTTGAGCGCTGCACCAAGGTTACCGAGCACGGCGATCGTCTGAGGATGCGCCGCCCCCAGTGTGTCCCTGGTCGCCCGCAGTGCGCGCTCGTGCAGGGTCACGGCTTGCGCATGCTCGCCTTGTACCGAGTGGGCGATGGCAGAGGCGCGATGCGAGTCGAGCCGTGAACCGAGCAGCGGAGGGTCTCCAAGTGCGGCCAGCATCCCGGCGGCTTCGTCCGCGAGGTCTTGCGCCTCGGCGAAGCGTTCACGATCCGTGGCTATCGCATAGACGAGTTCAACGGTGATAGCAGCGGCGAGCGGCGCATCATCGGAGCTGCGGGCAGCACGCAACCCTCGACGAAAGTGAAGCTCCGCGACTCTCGGCTGACCGTCAGCCAACTCCAGACGACCGATGGTCCACTCCGCGCGAGCCAGTAACGCCGGGTCTTGTCCCGCGACCGGGATGACGGCTTGAGCCGCGGCACGGCCTTGCTGCATTGCGCTGAGGTATCCGTCGGCCCCCGCGCGCACCGACATCGCGCCGAGGCTGCGTTCGATCGTCGCGATGTACCGCAGGGCATCGGGGCTGTCGGGAACACTGGGCATCTTCGTATCCAGGCAGCCGAGAGGATCGGTGAGCAACTCCGCCCGCGCCACCGCCGACACGAGCAAGGCAGGGTCGGCCTCCAACGCTTGTGCCACCGTCTCCGACCATTGTTGGCGCGACCGAGCCAAGCAGCCCTGTGCTGCCACCGGGTCGGAAGGCTCACTGCTTTGCTGCGCCGCACACACCCCTCGTGCTGCCACCGACCACGCTTCGGCATGGGCCTCTAATTGTCCGACCAACGCAACGGCGCTGGCGGGGCCCCACCCCGGATCCGCTTGTGTCAGTGCGGCCGTGACCTCGACGGCGCGCGCCTCGTGCCACCACTCGGCGACCGACGCTCCAGCATCAGCACAACGATCTTGTGCGGGTACTGCGAGGCCAAGCGAGGCCGAGACCACTGCCAGCAACCCAACCCCCGCGATCGTCCATCGACGTCGGCGGCGGCTGGGATCCAGCGCGGTCAGCAGCGCCCGCATGTTCGGCCAACGCTGCTCCGGCTCGATCTGTAGACCGCGCAGGACGATCTGGCGGATCCACCGCGGCACCGTCGTCGGCCATTGCGTCAGCGTGCCTTCCGTTTGCGCCCGCTGCAGCGCCGCGGCCGTCTTCCCCGAAAACGGGCGCGCACCAACGAGCGCTTCGAACAATGCCACGCAAAACGCGAACTGGTCGGTACGCGCGTCAACGGTACTACCGGCCCACTGCTCGGGGGCCATGTACGCGGGCGTTCCAACCACAGCGCCCGTCCGGGTGAGCTGCAATAGCCCTCCCGGCCCCAACTGTTCACGCGATTCACCGGGCAGCATCGATTCACCGATCGGAGTCTTGATACCCAGGGCAAGCCCAAAGTCGACGACCCGAACCCGCCCGTTGGTCTGCAGCATGACGTTGTCCGGCTTGAAGTCGCGGTGGGTTATGCCCTTGTCGTGCGCGGCCGCGAGCCCAGATCCCGCGGGTCGAAACTTCGCGAGAACCTCTCGCCACGGATGGGGGCCCTCGTCCAACCAGGCTCGGAGGTCGTGACCCTCGATGTACTCGATCGCGACGAACAACTGCCCGCCCACTTCGCCGACTTCATACACCTGCGCGACATTGGGATCGGACAGCCGTGCCATCGCGCGCGCCTCGGCCACGATTCGCTGCCGTGCCTCGGGCGAGCGCGACTGAGCGGGATGGATGAGCTTCAGCGCGACGCGGCGGTCGAGGTCGGGGTCGCGCGCAAGCAGCAGCTGGCCCATGCCACCTGCGCCCAACGGGCGCTCGACACGGTAGCGACCCAGTGCAACCGGGTGTACCGCCTCGCCGAGCAACTGGTGCTCAACGCATGCCTGTACGATTCGGTCCGCCAGCGCCCAGCCCGACGACGTTTCGGCGAGTTCTCCAGACGATGAGCTCGTCACGAAGGTCCCCGAAGCCGCCGCAACTCAGTCGCCCATTGTTCGACGTCCTCGGCCGTAACCTCGGTTCCCCGGCTCCCCGCCACCTCGAGCTGCTCCCGCACTTGCTCCCGCAAGCGCGTGAGTCCGCGGGCGAGTCGGCCGCGCACGGTCCCCTCGGGGATCCCCAGCGCATCACCCACTTCGCGGGCCGACATGCCCTCGAAGTACTTCATCTCGAGCACGACCTGGTCGCCGATCGGCACCTGTCGCAGAGCCTCGATCAATGCCTGGACCTGCACCTTTTCGCTCTGCAGAGAACTCATGGTACGCGGCTGCAAGTCGGACAAGCAGACTTCGAGGAAGTCGAGTTCTTCGCGCGCGCGTTTGTCGACCGAGCGCAGATACTCGCGCAGTACGTTTTGCGCGATGGCGTAGATGAAGCGGCGAAACGAGGTCTCGCCCGCGAATCGATCCCGTGCAGTGACCGTGCGCAGGAAAGTCTGGCCAACAAGGTCAGGCACCATGTCGACGTCGAACACCTTGTTCCGAAAGAACCAGGTGATCTCGCGGGACCGTGCCGCGATCAACTGGGACCCCGCGCGTTTGTCCCCGGCCCGCCAGGCCTCGAGAAGCTCGTACTCGTCCTGCATAGGTCCGTCGTGCGGGACCAACGATAGCAGGCAAGGGGCGCACGCACGGCTCCCCGACTACTGCTGGTAGGGCCGGCCCGGGCCCTTCGGCTCCACGTCGCGACCAACACGCGGCTCGTCGGTGCTCACTACGCCATGCTCGGCGCGCAGCTTGGGGTCAGCATGCTCGCGCACGACCCGGAAAAGTCCCGCAGAAAATGGCGTGTCGGTGTCGGCGCCCTTGACCAACTCGATGCGTTCACGAAGCCCCTGCTTGTCCATCTCTTGGGCGCGGTGGTAGCAAAACGGATTATTGCCGGGCCGCCCCAGCAGAGGCTCGCTCGCCGCCGTGCAGCCGCCCATGCAGGTCTCGGCGTAGTAACAGTCGTGGCAGTACCCCCACAGGTCGTCTTTGGTGCGGTGGCGAAAGTACGTCAGCTGCGGCGCCCGAGCCCACAACTCCTTGAGCGAGTGCTCGCGAACATTGCCGCCAGTGTTGGTCGGTCCACCGAGGCTCGGACAGTTCTTGACCATACCGTTGCTCTCGATCGAAACGGTACGTTTGCCCGCGTGGCAGCCGGTGAAATGGCCCGAGTACTGTTTTTGCTGCTTGCGCAGGTGATGCTCCAGCGGCCCGAAATAGCCGAGGTTGTTACCCGGCCAGATGATGATCCCCAGCTGACGGGCTCGCACCGCGACTTTGTCCAGAACCTTGAACAGGTCCAAGTACTCGTAGGGCTGCAGGACGATGTCGGCGTTCTCCACCGCGTTGCCGTGGGCGCACGTGATCTGTAACTGCCACGCCGCGATTCCAGCGTCAGCCAGCAACTCCAGCAGCTCCGGCAGCTCGTGTACCGAGCGTCGGTTGAGTTGCGTGTTGACGCAGATGCGCCCCCCGGCAGCCTTGACGTTTGCGAGTGCCTGAAACGCGCGCTCCCAACTGCCCTTCCGGTCGCGCACGTAGTCGTGCGAATCGGCGAGCCCGTCGATGGAGACGTTGACGCTCTGGATCCCCGATTCGATCATGGCCTCGGCGCGCTTGGCCGTCAGCCCCAACCCTCCGGTGGTCATCGTGCACGCCATACCGGCGTCGCGGATCGCCCTGGCGATGAGAATGAAGTCGTTGCGCAGGTACGCTTCGCCGCCGATGAGCACCACCTCGCCCACGCCGAGTTCCGCCAGCTCGCCAACGAGCTTGAGCGCTTCTTCGGTGGTCAGCTCGTCGGGCCGTGCCTCACCCGCACGGGGGCCACAGTGGAGGCAACGATGGTCGCAAGCGAGGGTGAGCTCCCAAACGCACAAGTTTGGCTGAGGTACCGCCACGCCGTCGGCCTGCTGCGGCAGATATCGGCGCGAGCGTGAGGCGGGCAACGCATCGACGACGGGAAGACGTCTACGGGCTTCGTTGAGTCGCATGACAACGCTCCGAACCTAGATTTCCGCGTCGGGGTCGTCCGGCGGTGCGCCGCCGTAGTCCTCCCCGCCCTGGTCGGTGGTTTCCCCGACGGTCATGTTGCCTGCATCGGTTCCTGTGGAGTCGGTCCCTGTGGAGTCGGTCCCTGTCGTACCCGAATCAGTGCCGCTACCTTGGGTCGTGCCGCCTGAACTACTGCCCTCCGACGTGCCGCCGCCCGTTCCCGATGAACCCGTATCCGCCGTGAAGTCATCGCTGTCCCACTCGGCACCGCCGTAGTCTTCACCACCGGCGTCGGTCTCGTTGTTATTGATCGTCGCGACTGAGCCACTTTCGCTGCTCGCGGTCGCCTGTCCGGAGCTGGCGGTCGTCTCGCCTCCGACGGACGCGGAAGCCGTCGCCTCTCCGCCTGAGCTGTCATCAGCCACACACCCAGCCACGGCCAAGCACGCAACAAGCCCGATAAGGCGCGGTAGTGGGGCAGCCGTCGAGGACAGATGAGCGTCGCAGAAAGGACACTGGGTGGTGTTGGGGCGGACATGCCGCCAGCAGGCCGAACAGGTGGAAAGTCGCATCGTTGTCAAACTCCAGTCTTGGGGGCCGCCGCAACGCGCCCCTCACAATGACGAGTGACGACCTCCGGCAAACCGATCGGTTCTTCCCGCATTTTTTCTCTTCCACGCTGCCAAAGCTCTTTCGTACGGGACTTCTGCTACGCTCGGATGATGGCTTATCGGGCTCTAGGGTTGCTGCTGGGGGTACTTGCGATGGCAGGATGCGGTCCGACGTACGGCTCGGGTGGCCGTGACCCCAGCGCGAGCATCGGAGGCACCAGTACGACGCACGATGGCGCGTCCGGGAGCTCCGGCCAAGGCGGGCCGAGCGGCGAGCCAACCACCGAGGGCGACCGCGGGTCTGGGGG
>JAESSZ010000310.1 GCA_016763875.1 Nannocystaceae bacterium | reverse complement strand
TTTTCCCGGTTGGTATGACCATTGCAGTGGTATCGATCACCTTGGGAGTATGCAAGAACATGCAACGACCCAAGAGGCACGCAAGCAAACACGCGCGATTGTTTGCTCGGGTTGTTGAGCGACTGCCGACTTACGATGCAAAACGTGGGAGTCCGCGTGCGTGGACCTTGGCCATCGCGCGCAATATTCATATCGATCATTTGCGAAGGTTTCGCGAACATGCGCCGTTCGGCGAGATCGAGGACGCGATCGCAGCGGCCCGAGTGCCCGTGGCGGACGAAGGGGACGAGAGACTTGCGCGCGTTCAGATTGCATTGCGGCGCCATCCCGCGAAGGTGCGTGAGATGTTCGCGCTTCGCTTTGCTGACGGACTGCGTAACCGGGAAATCGCGATGGTGATGAACATGACGGAGGCCGCCGTGAAACAACGATTCTCTCGCGTGTTACGGGAGCTTCGTCGGCGCGCAAAAGGTGATGAACTCGAAGAGGAGGTGGCTCATGCGCATTAGATCGCTACTTCGACGTTTGTATCCGGAGCCGCCCCAACCTGACGCCGCTGTGCGCGAGGCGTTGGAAGCCGAGTTGCTGCGCTCGATCTCGGGGCGGGCGGCACCGAGTCGCTCTGCGGTGTCTCGTGCGGGTCTGTTGCGGCGATGGCTGGTAGGGGGGGCGCTGACCAGCGCAGCGTTGGTCGGCGCTTGCGTGGTGCCGGCCGATTACGAACTCTCGGTTGGTCACCGCATCGTCGTCTCCTTGGACGGTCACGAACACGACTTCGACCCGGAGGCGCTTGCCCGCCACCTCGAAGGACGGTTCGAGTTCGACGAGATCCGTGTGATGGTCGCTGTATCCAAAAGCGACTCGGGGGCAGGGGAGGTCCGGCGGATGCAGCTCGCGATGGATCTGGTCGGCGGTGCAGACATTGAAGCGGTCGAGGTGTCGATGCTTGAGAGATTTCCGGTGCTCGCCGACGCGGACATCGACATCGAAGCACTCGACGGCACGGTCCACGGCACGTTTGGGGGCATGTTGTCGGAGCGCACGCTTGGCCTACGTCTCGATACGGCGAGTGTTGAAGAGACCCGCGCGCGAATCCTGGCGGAACTCGCGGCGCGTGGTCTGGAAGGCAGGGCCAAGGTCGAGATTACCGACGAATACACGCCCTCCGGTCATCGCCGCGAGGTCCGGGTCGAGGTGCAAGCCCAGCACGTCGGCAGCGATGGCTAGCAGGCGGTAACCGATTTACGTGGGGCGTATAGACTTGTTTGTGATGCGCGATTTGTTTTTCCGCCTCGGGCTGCCGGCAGTGGTCGTAGCCGCGGCTTGCTCGTCGTCCAGTTCTGACGCCGCCCTCACGGTGCAGGCTCCTCAGCCCGCCGTGGCGAGCGCACCCGTGGAGCAAGGTGACACGTCGATAGCCTACTTCGCAGGCGGTTGTTTCTGGGGCGTCGAGCACTACCTCGAGCAGATGGACGGGGTCGTGTCTGTCGAGTCCGGTTACATGGGCGGGGAGGTCGACAACCCGACCTACCGTCAGGTCTCTAGCGAGACGACCGGACACATCGAGACGGTGCGTGTTCGCTTCGACGCCACACGTATCGAGTACGCAGCCGTCGCCAAGCGGTTCTTCGAGATCCACGATCCGACCCAGGCGAACGGTCAGGGTCCTGACGTCGGATCGCAATATGTCTCAGCGGTTTTTTACACCGGTCCAGAGCAGAAGGCGGCGACCGACGTACTCATCGGCAAGCTTCGCAGTCGAGGCTACGCTGTGGTCACGGAAGTTCGAGCGGCAGGTGAGTTTTTTACCGCTGAGGACTACCACCAGGATTACTACGGCAAGAACGGAAAGAAGCCGTACTGCCACACGCGTGTGAAACGATTCGGCGACGACTAGAGCACCGAGAGACCGGTGTCGTTTTTGCCGTAGACGGCTACGTTCGCTCACGTTCGCTTTGGCAGCGAATGCAAACCGTGGAGAACGGCCGAGCTTGCAGCCGTTGAAATCGGATCGACTCGTCGCAGGCACGACATACGCCGTATTCGCCCGCTTCGATTGCCTCGAGGGCGAGCTTGACCTGCGTCAGTTCGGCTTGCTGCGTGCGCCGCCCGGCATCGTTCATCTCGCGCTGCGCAAGGGCGTCGATGCGGGACAGCCGGCCGATTGGCTCGTCGAGGTCGACGGGTTTGGTCCCTGCTGCACCTCGGGCCAGACTCGACTCAAGGCGTTCGTGGTGCGCCCGAAGGGCGGCGCCCAGTCGCGCGATCTGTTCGTCGGTGAGCGGGTCCGGTTCACGATCCACGGTGCAGGCAAGCATACCGAGTGGCCGGATCGGGCGATGCGTGGACCGCCATTGTGCGTGTGGCAGCACACTGTCTATTGGGGGTTGCCGCCTACATGCTGCGTGCGGCGGTTTCGAGATTCTGCACGGCCATGAGTTCACTAGGAACGGGCCTCTTGGGGGTTTCGGGAGGAATGAACACCCGCTATGGTCGGTGTGTGTCGATGCCTCAGTTCTCGCGTTCCCGGGCCGTGGCCGTAGGGCTTGGCTGCTTTTTCGGTGTTGCGGCGCTGGCCGGTTGTCAGGATGGTGACCTTGAGACGTTGGATATCGAGGCGCGCATCTCGGACGAGTTCATCACGGCGAACAGCGCGCTGGGCGAGGTGGAGCACCGCATCTGGGACATGCTCGACGGCACCACCCGGTACACGACGCATCTGCGTTATCCCGGCCCTTCGGGCGTGCGTTATCCCGGCCCTTCGGGCGTGCGTTATCCCGGCCCTTCGGGCGGGCGACAGGCCGAGGTCGAGGTCGTTCTCCCCGAAGGCACTGAGCTTCCACGCGGCACGTACATCCGCGCGTTTGGCGACTTCGACGACGCAGGTCGGTTGCTTGCGGAGAGCTACGAGCTGGTCTCGCCAGCGGCGGTCCCGATCATCGATCCCGAGTGGCACCCGCTACGTCGCATCGCGACGATTCTTGTGTTCTGGGACGACGGCGGCGGCATGCCGAATGCGGTCGCGCGTGAGTCGATGTTCCTCGGTAACAAGTCGACGCATGTCTATTACGGGGAGAATTCGTACGGCAAGGAGAATGTGATCGGTGAGGTCTTCGGGCCCTACCAGATCCCCGATCCGGGCGGCTGCTCCACCGGTTTCATCGCGAACGCGGCCCAACTGGCGATGATCGACAAGGGGCACGATCCGGACGACTACACGCAGTACATGTATGCGTTCCCGTTCATCGGGGGCTGCGGGTTTGGTGGTCTTGCGTCCGTCGGATCCCCGCTCAATCCGGCCCAGGACAGCTGGTACAACGGTGGGCTTGGTTGCGTCGTGCGTAACCAAGAGATCGGCCACAACTACGGCATGGGTCACTCGCATGCCTACGAGTGCAACGACGGGATGGGGAACTCTGTGCCGCTCTCAGATGACTGTGATCACATCGAGTACGGCCATCCCTACGACCCCATGGGGGGAGGCTGCGGTCACATGAACACAGTGCAAAAGACGTTCATGGGCTGGCTTGAAGGCTGCAACGTCGTCACTGCGCCCGCGGATGGCACTTTCAACCTCCTCCCGACGGAGCTGCCGTGTAATGGCACGCAGTCGCTCAAGATCCCGGCGTCAGACGGCCGGTACTACTACTTAGAGTATCGGCAGCCTCTTGGCCGTTTCGACAGCGTTCCGGGCGTGCTGCTGCACATCGCGCCCGGGCAGTTCGGTGCCGGGCCGGCCAACTACATCCTCGACATCGGCAACAACGGCTTCATGAGTGAAGGCGACAGCTTCACCGACCCGGAAGGGACGGTTTCATTCACGATTCTTGAGGAGCACGAGACGCACGCCGTCATCCAGGTCACTTATCCCAACGGCGGAAGCGGCCAGCCCGAGTGTTTGGACGGCGAAACACCGCTGTCGGAGTTGGGCAACGTTGGCTCGCTTGAGTGCGCCCTTGAGCCCGTGGCGGGGGACGAGATCGCGCCCGAGGTGCAAATCGTATTCCCGGAGGACGAGGCCTACTTCGCGCCCGGGTCCGATTTCAAGGTCATTGCGGAGGTTAGCGATAACCGCGTGGTTGCCGACCTTGAGTTGTACGTGAACGGCGAATCGTTCTTCAAGATCCTCCAGGCGCCCTGGGAGTACGAAGTCACCAACATCCCCGAGGGGGACTACGAGTTCGGGATTGTGGCGCGCGATGGCGTGAACTGGACGGCGAGCAACGCAGTCGATGTCCACATCACAAACGACATTCCGCCGATGGCCGGTGAGGACGAAAC
>JAESSZ010000309.1 GCA_016763875.1 Nannocystaceae bacterium | reverse complement strand
CGGGCGAGACCGGGTGCAGCTTCGAAGTCAGCTCCGCGGCGGCCGCATACCCGTTTCACCCGGCCAACGCGGAGTTCAACGAGGGGTTTCTGCGTGACGAGGGCGCAGTCTTGCTCATCGTGGTGCTCACCGATGAGCCCGACAAGTCCCCGGAAGGCGCGGACGCCTACTACGACCTTATCGTCGACGCCAAGTCGGGGTGCGGCGGTGAGGCGTGCGTCTTGGTGACGGGCCTGGTCGACGAGTGCATCGAAGGAGTGGACAACGCGCTGTGGCAGTTTTTCAACCGCTTTCCAAACTTCGACGGGGTCGGGAGCATCGACGATCCGATGGACTACACGACAGTCATCGGCGCCACGTTGGCACAGGTCGTCGGTGAAACCTGCGACCAGATCCCGCCGGCTGGGTAGCCAACCTGCCGATACCTCCCTCGCGGCGTACGTCCCGACCTGACGCTGTAGGCCGTGGTATTAAATATAGAGATGACTGAGCAGCGCAGAGGGATCATCTTGATCGGTGCCCCTGGATCCGGGAAGGGGACCCAGGCAAAGAAGATGAAGGCGGCACTGGGCTACGCGCACATCTCGACCGGCGATCTGCTGCGCGCGGCGGTCGCCGAAGACAGCGAGCTGGGAAGGAAGGCCAAGGGCTACATGGACGAGGGCCAGCTTGTGCCCGACAGTCTCGTCATCGACCTGCTCAAGGAGGCGCTCGGGGGCCCTGAAGCCCAGCAGGGATTTATTCTGGACGGGTTCCCGCGAACCATGGCGCAGGCTGACGCCCTGGACGCCGAGGTCACCGTCGATCGTGTCGTTGCTCTTCAGGTGCCGTTCGATCTTATCGAGGAGCGAATCACCGGACGCCGGATGTCCAAAAGCGGGCACGTGTACCACGTCAAACACAACCCGCCGAAGGTGGACGGCGTGTGCGATGCGACCGGCGAAGCACTCTACCAACGCAGCGACGACACCGCGCCCAAGGTTGTCGCTCGCCTCGCCAAGTTCGAGAGCGAGACCCGGGCAGTGATCGCGCACTACCAGCACAAGGGCGTGGTCGTTGAGGTGGACGGCGTCGGCGACCCGAGTGAAATCTTCACCCGCGTCATGGCTGTCTTGTAGGCCCTACGGTCGCCCTAAAGTCTCTCGCTGCCACGTTCGGAGTTCTCCGAGGGTGAACTCCCCGACGGCACCCGCGGCAACCAGCAGGGGGTCGGCGGCAGCGGCGGCCTCCGCTGCACGCTCCGGGTCGCTTTCGATCAGGACCTTGGCGAGGTCGAACTGGACGGTGCCCCGCACCAGTGGCTCGGCCGCTGAAGCCTGCAGGATGCTTGATGCTCGAACTAAGGTCTGCAGCGCTTTGGCACTGTCTCCCCCACGATGATAGGCGCGCCCCAGAGACGCCATCGCCCAGCCAAACTCCGGGTGCTGTGGCCCGCTGACCCGTTCGAAGTGGGCTGCGGCACGCTTCAACTCAATACATGCCGCGTCGACACGCCCCGCCAGGAGCTCCATGGTGCCCAGGTTCATCCAAAGACGTCCGAGGCGGGGATCGTCCTCGTTGAGTCGTCGCTCGTAGACCGCGAGGGCGGCGGCATAGTGGGTCCGGGCGGACTCAAACAACTGTGTGCGCGCGGCGGCGTTGGCTAAGTTCTCGTGGGCGCGGGCGGTCGGCACGTGGTCCTCACCAAACGCGGCCCGTCGCAATGTCAGCGCGGACGTATACAAGGTGGCAGCATCGGCGAAGCGCACGGTTCGCATCGCGACGGAACCCAACTCCATCAGCGAGTCGGCGACCCACGGGTGCTCGGGCCCAAACACGTTTGTTCGGATCTGCAGCGCCCGCTCGTGTTGCTGCCGCGCGCGTTGGTACTGACCGAGTCGTAGGTGCAGCACGCCCAGGTTGAAGCGGGACTCGGCGGTGTCGGGATGCTCGGGGCCCAGGAGTCGCTCTCTGGCCTTGAGCGCGGCGGAGAACGCGGTCAGAGCGCCCGCGGAATCGCCCGCGCCCTGCAGCAGGACGGCGCGATGACTCAGTAGCTCGGCGCTCACGGGACGGTCGCCGCCCAGACGATCGATCTCAGCTTGCGCCTGGAGGCCCCAGGCCAACCCTTCGTCGCGACGTCCCGCCGAGAAGCCCACAACGTAGGTCAGTCGAGTCTCGGCGTTCGCGGCCACCTCGATATGGCCGCTGGCGCGCGCGTGCAAGGCGGCGTCCCGCAGCTGCTGGATGGCTTGTTCGGTCTCGCCCAACATCGCGAGCACACGCCCCCGGGTCTCCGCTGCTTCGGCGATGAGCGGCCGGTATCCCAGCGCGGTGGCGGCCAGTTGAGCATGCTCGGCGAGGTCGGCGGCATCGCGGTAGCGGCCGAGCTTCTCCGCGGCGGAGGCCTGGGCCAACTTACGACGCACCTCGGCAATCTTGTCGCGCGTTGCGTCGTCGCGCGGGGGGTCGACGGTTCGCGTCAGGGCGGTCCGGTCGGCGCATGCGGCCACCGTTGGGAGGTGAGATGCGGCCTCGGTGGCTCGTGTGGCGACGTCGGCATCGGCGTCTGCAAGCATGGTGAGGAGCGCATCGAGTTCGGCGATCCGTTGATCGAGGCAAGCCATGCGCAGGTCGAGGATCGTCTCGGACTGCTCGCGTCGGACACGGGTCGCCTCGCACGCCTCGGTGTGCGCCGCGACCCAATGTTGCCCCCATTGCATGATCACATGGTCGACCTTGTCGGCGGTGACGCCCGCGTGGCCAACCCCCGTGGCCAGTAGCGCCTCCGTCATGCGGGTTCGCGACGCATCGTTCCATACGCGAGCGAGTTGCTCGCCTGCCCCGCTGCACTGCGCGGGCTCGATGGTAGCCCATGTCACCGCACCGAGGCCGTCGGCCACGGTGACGGCCCCGGCGGCACGCATCCACATGTTGCGTCTTGCGGCGGGGTCGCGCGACAAGATGTCGGTGAGCACCTCCATCGACTCAAAACGATCTTCCGACACCGTTGCCAGCGCACGCCTCAGAGCGGGAACGACAAATCGCGGCACGCCCACCGCGACCGCAGGTGCCTCGCTGAGACCACTGGTGATGGCGTTGGCCAACTCGGCCAGAGTTTCGCCCTGAAACGGGCGGCTACCCACCAGGGCTTCCCATGCCGTGACGGCGAAACTGAACTGGTCGCTGCGCGCGTCGACGGTTGTGCCAAGCACTTGCTCTGGGCTCATATACGCGGGCGTGCCGAGCACCGCGCCCGTTCGCGTGAGTACTTCGTGGCTCGCGGAGCGGCGAGGCAGCGCAGGCGTCGCGG